>NZ_BAAGZM010000669.1:0-2172 GCF_054778495.1 Hymenobacter agri | reverse complement strand
CCGGTGGGCGCGTCGGGCGTCAGGAGCAAGGTGTCGGCGCGTTGCTGCACGTAGAGCTGCCGGTGCGGGGCCAGGGCGGCTAGCGTGTCGTTGGCCGGCCGATGCACCACCCGGTAATAATCATCGTCGAGCTGCGCAACGTTGCCCAGCACGGCACAGCCGCCCAGGGCCAGCGCGGTGGCGGGTAGCAGCAGGGAGCAGCGGCAGAGCATGAGAAGTAATTTAATTGGTTGTCATTCTGCGTATTAATCCAGATACGAAGGGGCTTCTCACGTTCGCCCTGCTTGATTTACTGCAAGCCGTTTTGCCGCGATAAGGTCCTTCGTCTCTGCTTAATGCGCAGAATGCTCGGGATGACAGGTTCGCCCTACAGCAGCGTGCCGCGCAGCATCACCAGCGCCACCGTAAAGTAGATGATGAGGCCCGTGACGTCGACCAGCGTGGCCACGAAGGGCGCGGAGGACGTGGCCGGGTCCAAGCCCAGCTTCTTGAGCAACAGCGGCAGCATGGAACCCGCCAGCGAGCCCCACAGCACAATGCCCACCAGCGCCAGCCCCACCGTGAGGGCCACCATGAGCCAGTGCGGGCCGTAAATGGGTGTGATGGACTGCCACACCGCAATGCGCGCAAAGCCCACGATGCCCAGAATAACGCCCAGCGCCAGCCCCGACATAATCTCGCGCCGCAGTACCCGCCACCACTCGCCCAGCGTGAACTCGCCCAGCGCCATGGCCCGGATGATGAGCGACGTAGCCTGCGAGCCCGAGTTGCCCCCGCTGCTGATGATGAGCGGGATGAACTGCACCAGCACGATGGCCTTCTGCAGTTCGCCCTCGAAAAACTGCATGGCCGAGGCCGTGAGCAGCTCGCCCAGAAACAGCACCACCAGCCAGCCGGCCCGTTTCTGCACCATGCGCATGAGCGGGGTGGCCAGGTAGGGCTCGTCGAGGGCTTCGGAGCCACCGAATTTCTGAATGTCCTCGGTGTCTTCTTCCTCCCGAATGCTGAGGATGTCGTCCTGCGTCACGATGCCGAGCAGGATGCCCGTATCGCTCACCACGGGCAGGGCCACGCGGTCGTTGCGCCGGAAAATATCGATGGCTTCTTCCTGGTCCTGCGCGGCGTTCAGGCTCACGTAGCGGCGGTCCATCAGGTCGCGCACACGCGCCTCGGGGGCAGCGAGCAGGAACTCGCGGATGCGGATATCGTCGATGAGCACGCCGTGTGCGTCGGTCACGTAGAGCATGCTCAGCGTTTCGGACTGCCCGCCGTGCCGACGAATGTACTCGAGCACCTGCTGCACCGTCCAGTGCTCGCGAATGGCGATGTAGTCGGGCGTCATCAGGCGTCCCACCGAGTATTCGGGGTAGCCCAGCAACTGCAGCGTTACCTTGCGCTCTTCCTCGCTCAGGCTCTGCACCAGCTCGGCCACGAAGTTGGCGGGCAGAAATTCGAGCAGGGCCGTGCGGTCATCGGGCGACATCTCGTTGAGGATGTCGGCCATCTTGTCCTGGGCCAGGTTGGCCAAGAAGTGGCGCTGCACTTCCAGGTCGAGAAACTCGAATACCTCCGTCGCCAGCTTCAGCGGCAGCAGCCGGAAAATGATGAGCTGCTCGCGGTCATCTTCCTTCTCAATGAGCGACACCAGCTCCGAAGGCTGAAAATCGCGAAGCAGCTGCTTGAGCTTAAAAAATTCGCCCTCCTGAATCAGGGACGTGATGGTTTCCACGGTCTGCGGCTGCATGAAAAAGAGGAGGGGGAGGTGCTTCGCTAGGCAAGCGGGGTTGATGAAAAAATTAAGCGCCGCAAAAGTAGGGCGAAGCCGCCGGTAAATGGGTATTTGGGGATATTTGTTATTTGGAAGGGGGCTGTCATTCCGAGCACAGCGAAGGACCTTCTCCCGCTTGCGCCGTATGAGAGGCCCCGCGAACAGTGGCGAACGGCAGAAGGGCCTTCGCGCCGTTCAGCCTCGCCCAAATTTCCCCGGCCGTCCCATCTTGCCGGCCCAACCCCGTTATCATGCCCGATACTTCTGCTGCCGCCGCGCCCTTGGGCACCCTCGTGGTGCTCGGTGGCGGCGACGACGACCCGTTTCTGACGCTGCTTGCCGGCCTGCTGCCCGACCGCAATGCCCCCATCGAGGTGTTCACCACGGCCACCCGGCGCCAGCCT
>NZ_BAAGZM010000668.1:0-2174 GCF_054778495.1 Hymenobacter agri | reverse complement strand
GCAGCGAATCGGGCAGGGCGGCCGGCGGAGCTGGTGCAACCGGCGCAGCGGCTACGGAGGCGCGGGACGGAGCCGTGGGCTGGGTTTCCTCGGCCCGAAGCTGGCAACTGCCCGCCAGCAGACTCAGCCCAACGGCCATTTTACTTATTCCCCGCCATGCGTGCCACGTAACCATGGGCTGAAATTACGGCACGCCGGGCCAGCAACCACAAACGCGGATAATTTTTGGCGACGCCGAACGGTGCACCCGGGTCGGGCGGGACGCCGGCTTAGGCGAACCGTCATCGGGCGGATGAATAATAAATATTAGCCTGGCACAATTAGTTGAAAAATGCAATCGAATGCGCAAACAACATTTCGGCATTTTGTGGCTGTATCGCGGCGCTATTCTAACTTGATGATTGATTAAGGCGCAAAAACAGATTTTTCCTGCTGCGAATTAGTCTGATTGCCTGCTTCACTTTTTCTTCACAAAACCCAAATTCCCACCACATGCTGCATTTCTCCGCACGCTTCCCATTCCGCAAACGATTCCGGTTCACCTTAGCATTAGCAATGGCCTTGCTGGGCGCTGGCAACCAGCAGGCCCACGCCCAGAAAGTGGTGATGCAAGGCTTCTGGTGGGACTTCTGGAACTCGAACTATCCCAACGGCTGGGCTAACTACTTGGCCGACCTCGCGCCGCGCCTGAAAAGCATGGGCGTGGACGCCATCTGGATTCCGCCGACCATCAAGAACGCCAACCAGGGCAACGGCTACTCCCCTTTCGACAACTACGACTTGGGCGACAAATGGCAGAAAGGCTTCCTGGCGACCCGCATGGGCACTAAGGATGAGCTGCTGCGCGCCGTGGCCGTGCTGCACGCCAACGGCGTGGAGGTGATTCAGGACGTGGTGCTGAACCACAACGACGGGGCCGGCTCCTCGAACGGCGCGGGCGGGCAGGACCCGGGTGCCTGGGACGATGGCACGACCAGCAAGTACAAGAACTTCCGCTACGTGAGCTACGGGCGGCCGGTAAGCGACGAAAGCGCCGCCGACTACTACGGCCGCTCGGGCCGCTTCGCCAAGAACTGGCAGAACTTCAACCCCAACCCCGGCAACAACTCGACCTCGGGCGACTGGAACGCGCCCTACTTCGGGCCCGACATCAGCTACTACTCCGGCTCGTATGGGCAAAGCTCGAACGCCACCACCTACAACCCCACGCAGGCCAGCGACTACATGCGCACCGGCAACCGCAACTGGCTGATTTGGTACAAGAAGCAAGTAGGCTTCGACGGCGTGCGGATGGATGCCGTGAAGCACTTCCCGGATTTTGCCTCGGAAGACTTCCTGTATAACCTGCAGAGCAACGCCGGCTGGGCCAGCGGTGGGGCCACCATGTACGCCGTGGGCGAATGGGTGGGCTCGGCGAGCCAGATGGATGGCTGGGTGGCCAACGTGAACAACCGCGCCGGCACCTTCGATTTCTCGCTGCGCAATGGCCTGTACCAGATTGTGAGCCAGGGCGGCAATTTCGACATCGGCACGCTGCCGACTTACCAGCAGAACACGCGGGTTATCAACATCGGCGGCACCTACGTGCACCGCACGGTGCCCTTCGTGAACAACCACGACACGATGCGCCCGCAGCTCGACGCCAACGGCAACTACATCGGTTGGAACACCGGCTCGGAACTGGCCCCGCACATCGACCCGTTCGACCCGCGCCTGTCGGCCGCCTACGCCGCCGCGCTGGCCGTGGATGGCTCGCCGATGCTGTTTTTCGAGGATGTGTTCAACGTGGGTAACACCAGCAAGCGCTTCAGCCACAGTCCCAAAAGCACCACCGACCTGCCCCTGCGCGACGACCTCGTGAACCTGGTATGGTGCCACCAGAATCTGCACTTTAAAGATGGCGCCTACAAGGTGCGCTGGCAGGCCGCCGACCACCTCGTGATTGAGCGCAGCACCAAGGCCATTATCGGCATCAACGACAACTACAGCACCTGGCAGAACAACACCGTGAGCTGTGATTTCGCGCCCGGCACCGTGCTCAAGGACTACTCCGGCGCCAACGGCACCGCTACCGTAACCGTGAGCGCCTCGCAGACGGTGGCCATCGCGGTCTTGGGAGAATAGGTAAGCACGCGCTTTCTCCCATGCATTGGGCACAGTTGAATTGGGGTCAA
>NZ_BAAGZM010000667.1:0-2180 GCF_054778495.1 Hymenobacter agri | reverse complement strand
CGTGGCCACGGGCTTCGTGTTCACTCCGCCGGCCAACCTCAGCGGCAGCGTCACGCTCACCTACACCATTGGCAGCGCGGCCTGCTCAACCACGGCGCGACGCATCGTGTCGGTGATACCCGCACCGGGCCTGAGCCCGTTCTGGGCCCCCGTGGACTGCGCCGAAGCCCGCCTGGCGCCGCTTACCCTGCAGTTCACGCTGAGCTCGACCATCAACTACAACCCGCCGCTGGTGCAGTGGGATTTCGGTGATGGCAGCACCTCCACCGTGCCCAACCCGCAGCACACCTACGCCGAGCCGGGCACCTACCAGCCTCGCGTGCGGCTGCAGTTTGGCGCGGGCCAGTGCAGCGCGCTGGCCACTGCGCCGGTGGTGAAAGTGACCGAGCGCAAGCTGCCCAACGTCATCACCCCGAACGGCGACCCGCTGAACCAGCAATTTAAAATCGGGGCCGACTGCCCGCCGCGCTTCCAGGTGTTTTCGCGCTGGGGCCAGCCGGTGTTCGACTCGCCCACCTACCACGACGAATGGGACGCCGCGGGCCTGCCCGCCGGCAACTACTACTACCTCCTCACCTACCCCAACGGCCACCGCGTGAAGGGTTGGGTGGAAGTACTGCGGTAGCGCAGGTTCGGGCCCTGTGCGCACGATGTAGTGCGGCACCAGGGGGCGGCTCGTCGTTACGGATAGTATTGTGCTTGCACAAGCTTACGTCGCTCCAGTCGTTCAACGCCAAGCGCCGGCTGATGCACGGCGCACCCTCGTGCACACGCCTTGCCCGACCACTGCCAGGCCCGGGACGCAACCTTCTAATCCGCTCAACGGTCTGGCCGGCATGGCTATTTCCCCCGAAATGATATTATGACAGCACATCGAAGCAGCGTTTGGCCCCTGCGGCCCTGGCTGGTCTTTTTGCTTGTGCTGCTGGCCGCACCCGGGGCGCAGGCCCAGCGCGAATACTATAACTGGTATTTTGGCCAACAGGCCGGGTTTACGTTCATGACGGCGCCGGCTGCGCTCACGAACAGCGCCTTGGTTTTGCGCAACGATATGGCGTGCCTGTCGGACGCGGCCGGTAACTATCAGTTCACCACCGACGGGCAACAAGTGTGGAACCGGCTGGGCCAGGTAATGGCCGGCAACTCAACGCTGAACAACTTTCCGCAGGAAATAATGGCCGTGCCCCAGCCCGGCCGGCCGGGCCGTTACTACATTTTCACCAATGCCAATCTGCTAAAACTGCTGCGTGGCTATACGCCCGGCTTTACTTACTCGGTGGTGGATATGAGCGCCAATGGCGGCCTGGGCACGGTGCTGCCCGACAGCGTGGTCAGCCTGCCCGCCATCCCGCGCAGCAACGGCGGCCTGCTGATAACCAACTTTGTAGCGGTGCGCCACGCCAACGGGCGCGACTTGTGGCTGGTGGCCCAGAACCTGGCCCGGCAGTACGTCAGCTTTCTACTCACGGCGCAGGGGTTGCAGCGGCTGCCCGTCATCAGCCCCGGCCCACGCGCCGCGGTGGTCATCGACCTGCCTTCGCGGGGCCTGATGAAAGCTTCGGCCGATGGCAAAACACTGGTGATGAGCACCCACCAGTTTCCGCAATCCTCGTTCAACAGCCCGACCGTGACGTCGATGTTTTACCACGAAGTAGCCGCGTTCCAGGCGCAGTCCGGCACCGTTGCCGACTCTTACGTGATTCCGGACACCTATCCGCAGGGCCACTACAAGGTGGTCAACAATCAGTATACGTGGTATCCTGGTGTGGGCGGGCTGGAGCTGTCGCCCGACGGCTCCAAGCTCTACGTCGACACGCTGTATAGCCACGAAGTATGGCAGTACAACCTGCTGGCCGGGTCGCCCACGGCCGTGGCGGCTTCGCGCACGGTGGTGGCTCCGCTGCGGCAGGCCGGCATCCAAATCCGGGGGTCGAACCTGCAAATGGGCGTTGATGGCCGGATTTACGTGGCCGACAACAGCGGGGCGCTGGGGCGGTTTGAATTGCCCAATGCCCTTGGTTTAACCAGCGGCTACCGCCCCGCCGCCGCCCCGCTGGGCCCCAACCGCGCCGACACCGGCGCCCTGCCGCACACCACCAACGACTTGAACCTAGCCCCCGTGGTGATTACGGGGGCCGGCACCGTGGCGGCCGCCAGCGGGTGCACCGGCGAGCTCGTGC
>NZ_BAAGZM010000666.1:0-2182 GCF_054778495.1 Hymenobacter agri | reverse complement strand
ACTCGGGCTGCCGCTCGTACACGGCCACGGCAAAGCCGCGCTCGGCCAGCTCGTGGGCGGCGCTCATGCCCGCCACGCCGCCGCCAAAAATTGCCACCGTTGGTTTCGCCATGTAGTTAGAAGAGTAGGTGTTTCGTCATCAATTAGTTAGAGAAGAAGCACGAAGCAAGCAATGCGCCCGGCAAACCCAGCTTCGGCCGTATAACCCACTAAGCTATTTACTGGCAACGAGATAACAAGCATTGGGCACTGCGCCAATTCATCTTCCTTGCCGCGTACGCCGCTGATGCTCTAGCCACGGCAGCTGAGCGCTCCGCAAAAAGCCGCGCCGCGCAACCGCCACAACCAGCTGGCAACCACCAGTTAGCAGCAGAAAACAGCGCATAGGCAGCAGCAGCCCGCGCGGTACAACAAGCCCACAAGTAGAAATAACCCAAGAATAAATCGGCTTTTAAGCCGGCAAGTTAAGAACGAATTCGGTACCCTCGCCCTCGCGGCTTTCTACGCGCAGGGTGCCGCCGTGGCCGGTGGTCACGATGTCGTGGCTCATGCTCAGGCCCAGGCCCGTGCCCTCGCCCACCGGCTTGGTCGTGAAAAAGGGCTGGAAAATTTTGGCCTGCACCGCCTCACTCATGCCCGTGCCGTTGTCGCCGATGCGTACTTCCACCCCGCCCGGCACGGCGGCCGTGGTCACCGTCAGTTCGGGACGGTAGGCCGTGTCGGCGGGCTGCTGGCGCTGGCGCTGTTGCAGAGCATAAAACGCGTTGGTGAACAGGTTGATGAGCACGCGGCCCATATCCAGCGGCACCACCGCTACCGCCGGCAGGCCGGGGGCAAAGGCCGTCGTCACCAGCACGTCGCATTCCTTGTCTTTAGTGCGCAGGCCCTGCTGCGCCAGGCGTAGGCTGTCGCTCACCAGCGTATTCAGGTTCACGGTTTCGCGCTGGCCGGTGCCGCTGCGCGAGTGTTCGAGCATGCCTTTGATGATGGACGTAGCGCGCTGCCCGTGCTGGCTGATTTGCTGCAGGTTCTGCTTCAGGCCCGCCAGAATCTCGCTTTGCAGGGCGGTGTTGCGGCCGGGCCCGTCGCTGCCCATGTCCTCCACCAGGTCGGTGCTCACTTCGGCAAAGTTTTTCACGAAGTTGAGCGGGTTCTGCAACTCGTGGGCAATACCGGCCGTGAGCTCGCCCAGAAAGGCCATTTTCTCGCGCTGCACCAGCTGCTCCTGGGCGGTTTTCAGCTCGGCCAGCGACTGCTCCAGCGCCAGGCGGGCGCGTTCCTGCTGGCGGGCGTGGCGGGCCAGAATAACGGCCAGCACCAACAAGCCCAGCAGCCCGGCCACCAGCGCAAAGGTGCGGTAGCGGGCCCGCAGCGCAGCCTGGGCCGCGGCTGCCTGCTGGGCCCGCTGCTGCTCGCGGTAGTTGAGGTTTTGCAGGCGCATCACCTTCTCTTGCCCAAACAGCGTGTCCTTCATCACCAGCATCAGGCCTTGGTACTTGAGGGCACTGTCGGGCGGGCCGCGCCGCTTGAAGTCCTGCGTCAGCAGGGTGCTGGCATTGAGCACCCCACGCAGGAAGCCGTTGGTGCTGCCGGCCTGGCAGCCCAGGCGGGCAAAGTAGATGCTGGAATCGAGCCGGCCCATTTGCTGGTACAGCTCGGCCAGGCCCACGTAGGCGAAGTTGAGGCTGCGCAGGTGGCCAACCTTTTTCGATTCGGCAATGCTTTGGCGATAGTAGCGGCGGGCCAGGGCCACTTCGCCGCGGCGGCGGGCGGCATTGCCCAGGCCGTAGAGAATGTAGTTGGTGGGCGTGTGCAGGCGGTGGGCCAGGGCCAAGGCGCGCTCCTGGTAGAGCTGGGCCGAATCGAGCTGGCCAAACACATCGTAGGCTAGGCCGATATTGCTCAGCTCCAGCACCACGCGGCGCTCGTCGTGCAGCTGCTCCCCTATTTTCAGGGCCTGAAAGTAGTAGCTCAGCGCCTGCCGCCGGTCGCGCAGATACACGTATAGAATGCCGATGCTGCGCAAGTTCTGGGCCGTGAGGGCTTGGTCGTGGGTGGCGCGGGCAATGCGCAGCGACTGTTGAAACAGCTCGAGCGAGCGGGCCAGGTTGCTTTCGCGCAGGGCTGCGCCCAGGCGGTTCAGGGCCTCGCCTTCGCCGTGGCGGTAGCCCACGCGGCGGGC
>NZ_BAAGZM010000665.1:0-2188 GCF_054778495.1 Hymenobacter agri | reverse complement strand
CGGCCCTGCAAACCCGGGCCGAGGTGGTGCGCCTCAGCACCTACGCCGCGCGCGGCGGCCGCACTTACCGCGTGACGAGCCGGGCCACCGTAGTGAAGCCCGATGACGTGTACTTCGTGGGCCTGATGCTGGTGTTTGCCTGGACGTTCGTGTTTTTGCTGGCGCTGGTGGTCATTCTCAGCGAGGTGATTTCGTGGTACATCCTCAAGCCCTTCAACCAGACGCTGCGGGGCATTCAGCAGTTTGAGCTGAGCCAGAACGCGGGCCTGCACCTGCCGCCCAGCCACACGGCCGAGTTCAATGCCCTGAACGATTTTGTGACCACGATGACGGCCCGCGCCCAGCGCGACTACCAGGCCCTCAAGGAGTTTTCCGAAAACGCCTCGCACGAGCTGCAAACACCCATTGCCAGCATGAAGGCCAAAATCGAGCTGCTGCTCAACACCGACTTGGCCGAGCGGCAGCTGCTCATGCTCACGGCCATGCACGACGAGCTGGAGCGCTTGGCCAAAATCAACCAGTCGCTCACGCTGCTGGCCAAGCTGGAGCACTACGAATCGGCCCCCGGCACGCGGGCCGACTTTAGCCAGCTGCTGCCCGCCACCGAAGCCGCTTTCGCCGACCTGGCCGAGATGAAGGGCCTGACCACCACGCTGCAAATCGCGCCCGCCGTGCGCGTACCCATGGATGCCGCGCTGGCGCAATTGCTACTCAACAACCTGCTCAGCAACGCCATCCGCCACAACCGACCGGCCGGCGAAATCCGCGTCACCCTCAGCGCGCAGGAATTGCTCATTCAGAACACCGGTCTCGCGCCCACGGCGCCGGTGAGTGAGCTGTTCGGGCGCTTCAAGAAGGGCAACGCGGCGGTGGATTCAATTGGCATTGGGCTGGCTATCGTGAAGCGGATTAGTGAGTTATACGGGCACCGGATTGGGTATGAGTATGCGGAGGGGTGGCACAGCGTGCGGCTGGTGTTTGGGGAAATGTAGCGTGGACTCTGCGAGTCCGCGCCCGCGTGAACGACTTAGCAGGGGGCAACCTTATCCGTTTTGCCCCGGCGCGGACTCACAGCGTCCACGCTACGCTTCCCAATCGTTTGCGCCCGTTTCAAAATTTCAAACCAATTACAAGGTTTCTATAAAATTTCATCAAAATTGGGTTTTTGCTTTGTAGCACTTCGGAGATGAGTAATGACTCACTCCGGCCCCAACTGCGCATGACCAACCTCACCGCCCACCTGCTTGCCACCCCCAGCGCCCCGGCCCGGCCGGAGCGCGTGTCGGGCCGGCGGCTGCGGGCCATTCTGAGCGGGCTGGCGGGCAACCTGGTGGAGTGGTACGACTGGTATGTGTTCTCGTCGTTCTCGCTGTACTTCTCGGGCTCCTTTTTTCCGAGCGACGACCTGACGGCGCAGCTGCTGCAAACGGCGGGCATCTTCGCCCTGGGCTTTCTGATGCGGCCGTTTGGCGGCTGGATGTTTGGGCGCATTGCCGACAAGGTGGGGCGCAAGCAGTCCATGACTTTGTCGGTGCTGCTCATGTCGCTGGGCTCGCTGCTGATTGCCCTGACGCCCACTTACCAGACGGTGGGCATCGTGGCGCCGGTGCTGCTGCTCACGGCCCGGCTGTTGCAGGGCTTGAGCGTGGGCGGCGAGTACGGCACCTCGGCCACCTACCTGAGCGAGATGGCCACCTCGCGCCGCCGGGGCTTCTATTCCAGCCTGATGTATCTGACCCTGATTGGCGGGCAGCTGCTGGGGCTGGGCGTGCTGCTGCTGTTGCAGCGGCTGCTCACGGCCGCGCAGCTGCTGGAGTGGGGCTGGCGGCTGCCGTTCGTGCTGGGCGCGGCGTTGTCGGTAGTGGCCCTGCTGCTGCGTAGTAATCTGACTGAAACCGAAGCTTTTGAAACCCAGCACCAGGGCGAGGAGCGCCGCGGCACGCTGAGCTTGCTGCTGGAGCATCCGCAGGCCATTGCCCTAGTGGTGGGCCTCACGATGGGCGGCACGCTGGCTTTCTACACCTTCACCACCTACATGCTGAAGTTTTTGGTGAACACGGCGCATTTGCCCCGCGAGCAGGCCACGCTGGCCAGCTTCGTATCGCTGCTGGCGTTTGCGGCCATGCAGCCCCTGTGCGGCATTCTGGCCGACCGGGTGGGGCGGCGCCCGCTACTGCTGGGCTTCGGG
>NZ_BAAGZM010000664.1:0-2191 GCF_054778495.1 Hymenobacter agri | reverse complement strand
ACGGCCTGCGCGCCCGCCCAGCGCGCCGGCAGCAGGCCCCACAGCAGGCCCAGCAGCAGCCAATAGCCCCGGCCTCCCACTAGGCAGGCGTTAGCGTAATGATGAATTCCGTGCCCTTGCCTTCGCAGGTGTCCACGGCCAGGGTGCCGCCGTGGCCCTTGGCAATGACGTCGTGGCACAAGCTCAGGCCCAGGCCCGTGCCCTCGCCCACCGGCTTGGTGGTGAAGAAAGGCTGGAAGATTTTGGCCCGCACTTCGGCGCTCATGCCCGTGCCGTTGTCGCACACCCGAATTTCGACGGCGCGGCTTGGCAGGCGGCGGGTGCGCACTGTCACAGTAGGCTGGTAGTGCGGGGTGGCCAGCACCTCGGCGGTGGGCACTAGGGCCAGCTCGCGCTGCCGCTCGCGCACGGCGTGCAGAGCGTTGGCGCACAGGTTCAGCAGCACGCGGCCCAGGTCGGACGCCACCACGGATACCAACCCCAGTTGGGCATCGAAATCGCGCACGAGGTGGGCATCGAACTCAGGCGACAGCGTGCGCAGTGCCTGGTAGGCCAGCAGCAGGTTTTCTTCGGCTAGGGCGTTGATATCGGTGGGCTGGCGGGGGCCGGTACCGGTGCGCGAGTGGGTCAGCATGTCGCGAATGATGGACGACGCCCGTTGCCCATGCTGGCTGATTTGCTGCAAATTCTGTTTTAGCCCCGCCAGAATCTCGCTCCGCAAGGCGCTGTCGTGGGCGTGGGGCGTGGTGGTGCCGTTCATGTCATCAACCAGCTCAGAGCTTACCTCGGCAAAGCTTTTCATGAACGTGAGCGGGTTTTGCAGCTCGTGAGCAATGCCCGACGTGAGCTCGCCCAGAAACGCCATTTTCTCGGCCTGTACCAGCTGGGCCTGAGTTTCGCGCAGCTGCGCCAGCGTGCGCCGGTTGGTGCGCAACTGCAGGTAGATGAACACGCCCAGGCCCGACACCAGCAGTACGGCCAGCCCGGCTCCCAGCAGCAGCCACTGGCCCAGCCGCAGGCGCACGGCCTGCACCGCCTGCTGCTGGCGCAGGGCCGCAATCTGGGCATTCTGGGCTTGCTCTACCCGCTCGCCCTCGTACTGCGCCACATGAAACACGCTTTGCGCCGCCGCAAAGTCGTTGACGAAGCGGATGTAGGCATTAGCGTACTGCAGGGCCTGCGCCGGCTGGCCGCGGCGGGTGTAGAAGTTCACCAGTTCCTGCAGGTACTCGGGCTGCAGGCGCTCGATGTGGGCTGTGGCGGCCTTTCGGTAAGCCAGCAGCCAGTGCTTTTCGGCCTGGGCATCGTCGTGCCGCGCGGTGTAATAGCGGGCCCAGGCAGCATCGAGCTCGAATTCACCCAGCTTGCCGGTCATGGGCACGTGCAGCGAATCGTCGAGGCGCTGCGCGCGGGCCCGCAGGGTGGCGGCGGCGGCGGGCTGCTGCTGCTGCAGGTACAGCAGGCTTTTCTGCACGAGGCCATAGGCGCGGCTGAGCTGCTGCTCCAGTGGGTCGGGCACGCGGGCGGCCAGTACGGAGTCGGCCAAGTGCATGGCCATCGGCAGCTGCCCGTTGCGAGCGTAGCCGCGCGACAAAGTCAGGAACGTGTATTCGCGTGCCATGCCATCGACGCGCCGGAAGTCGGGCAGGTGCTGGGCCATGCTCAGGTATTGCTCGGCGCGGATGTGGTTGCCCCATTTGGCATACACATCGCCTGCCACCAGCAGCTCACGCACGTACAGGCGCTGGTCGTACCCCTTCACCAGGTCGGCGGCCCGCAGAATGTTGTTGAGCGTGCGGTTGTAGTCGCCCATGCGGCGGTAGTAGCCCCCCTGCGAGATGTAGCAGGCGGCTTCGTTCTGCAACTGGCCGCGCACCCGGTAGTAGGCCAGCCGGGTTTCGTAGTATCGGCGCCGGTCTTCCATCCGGTTCAGGCGGTTGTAAAGGCCCGCCAGGTCAATCAGCACCCACGGAATGGGCCGGCCCACTCGGTCGAACCCGGTAATGGCCCGGTGCATCGAGTCGAGGGCCGCCCCGTCCGACTTACCATTCTGCCACAGTGCTACGGCGGCCCGCAGGCTGCGGTAGGGCTGGGCGTCAAAAGCCCTGAGCGCCTGGTTCAGCAGCAGCAGGCGGTCGAGCAGCGGCAGGGCCTGCGCACCGGTCGGGCGCAGGTCGAGCAGGTGTTGCAG
>NZ_BAAGZM010000663.1:0-2195 GCF_054778495.1 Hymenobacter agri | reverse complement strand
GGTTGCTACTGGCGGGCGTGTTGCTGCTATTCGCGGCGCTGGTGCGGGCCGTGAACCTGCGCGCCGCGCCCGGGCCCGGCAGCTACCAAAGTGCCGTGCTGGTGGTGCTGCTGGTGGCGCTGACCTCGGCTACGGGCGCGCTGGCGCTGTACGCGCATTTCGAAAAGCAGCTACTAGTGGATAAGCAGCGCTTAGCGGGCAATCTGCTCATCGATAACGACTTTCAGGGGGAGTTTCTGCTGAGTGAGCAGATGCGCAAAATTGCCGTCGACCCATTTGTGCGGCGCTCGCTCACGGCGGCTTTTGGCAACCCCGAAGCAGTGCGCGAGCGCATTGCCCGGCAATACCTGAGCGATTATTTCGACAAGTACGAAAGCAATATTACCCTCTATGACGCGCCGGGCGAGGCCGTGGGCGCCCCATCGGGCACGCCCAATCTGCTGGCCGCACGCATCAATACCGCCCGCACGGCCACGGCCACGGGCCAGGCCGGGGTGTTTCTGATGCAGTCGGGCAATCCGTTTGGCTCGCGGCGCTACGTGGCCTACATCACCGTGCCCGGGCAGCGGGTGAATGGTATAGGGCTGCCGCTGGGCGCGGTGCGGGTGGAGCTCAGCCTGAAAAAACTGACGTCGTACAGCGTGCTGCCAGAATTGCTAGTCGACCAGAAATACTTCGAGCCCGGCCTCGCCACCGAGCTGAGCTATGCGGGCTACAGCCACGGGCAACTGGTGTATAGCGAGGGTGACTTCGACTACGCCAACCGCCTGCCGGCCGACCTGCTGGCCGACCCGCGCCTCTATTCCACCGGCTTGGCGCGCAAGGGCTACCAGCATTTTGGCGTGCGGGGCTCGTTGGGCCGCACCGTGGTTGTGACGACGGCCACGTACTCGGCGGCCGACTGGCTGGCGAACTTCTCGTTTCAGTTTCTGCTGTCGGCGGGCTTCTGGCTGGTGCTGGGGGCCGGGGGGCTGCTGGTACGCGACCGGGCCCTGCCACGCCTCAACTTCAGTACCCGCATTCAATTGCTGCTGAACGTGGGCATTGTAGTGCCGCTGTTGGTGGTGAGCATTGCGACCGCCAGCCAGCTCATTGCTTCCTACAAGCGCGACCTGGCCCGCACCTACGAACGCCGCGGGCAACTGGCCCTTGAAAGCCTGCGCCGGCAGCGCCATTTGCTATCCGACAGCACGGCGCGACCTACGCTGGCGGCGCTGGCCAAAAACGTGGCCGCCCTCACCGAAACCGACCTGAACCTGTACGATGCGCACGGCGAGCTACTTTCGAGCAGCCAGCCGCTGATTTTCGATGCCGGCCTGCTGGGGCCGCTGCTGAACCCGCAAGCCATGGTGGCCCTGCGCGAGCGCAACCGTCCCCGGGCGCGGCTGACGGAGCGGGCGGGCTCGCTGTCGTTCAACTCGCTGTACCTGCCGGTGCGGGCCGGCGCGGGCGAAAAGGTGGTGGCCGATTTGGCTGGCCACACCATCGGCCGGGGCACCCGGCGCGCGGCGGCCAAATACGCGGTGAAGTCGCCATTTGACGACGATGATGGGTCGTCGGCCGATGAGCTGGCCGCGCCTACCGGGACTATTCTGGGCTACGTGGGCATTCCCTTCTTCGACTCGGAAAAGGCCCTCAATACCAAGCTGACGGAGCTGTTTACGACTATTCTGAACATTTTCACGCTGATGTTCCTGGTGTTTCTGGGGCTGGCTTACGTGGCGGCGCGACAGCTCACGGCCCCGCTCACGCTCATCACCGAAAAGCTCACGCAAACCACGCTCACGGGCGAAAACGAGCTGCTCGACTACCGCAGCTCCGACGACGAGATTGGCCTGCTGGTGCGCGAGTACAACGCCATGCTCACCAAGCTGGAGGCCAGCAAGCGCGAGCTGGCGGCCCAGGAGAAGGAGGCGGCCTGGCGCGAAATGGCCCGGCAGGTGGCCCACGAAATTAAGAACCCGCTAACGCCGATGAAGCTGAGCCTGCAATTCCTGCAGAAAGCCATTGCCGAGCGCCGGCCCAACTCGGAGGAGCTGATTGGGCGCATCTCCCAAACGCTCATCACCCAGATTGACGTGCTGAGCGACATCGCCACCAGCTTCAGCACCTTCACCAACCTGCCGGCCATGCGTCCCGAGCGCCTCGACGTGGCCGAGGTGCTGCGGCGCTGCGCCGGCCTGCACCAGCCCGAC
>NZ_BAAGZM010000662.1:0-2204 GCF_054778495.1 Hymenobacter agri | reverse complement strand
GGCCGAAGCTGCGCTGGTCGGGCACTTCCAGCGTGAGGGTTTCGGGCGCGGCGGTGGCGGGCGCGTCCAGCAGCCGCAGGCTGCGGATGCTAACGACCGCATCGGTACGCATCAGGAAATGAACGTCCAACTCGTGCCGGGCGGCATCGTAGGCAAAGCCCTCGGCCGGAATGGGCTGCCCATCAAGCAGCAGCGCGGTGGGCGCGGCCGCTACGCGCTGTACCAGCAGCCGCACCAGCCGAAACGCAGGCTGCCCGGCGTAGCGGCCGCCCTTGGCGTGCAACTGCACGGTGGTTTCCGCGGCTTCAAAATAGCCTTTTTTCGTAAGCAGGTCGAATTCGGACTTTTCCAGTGCCCGGGCCGAGTGCCCGTCGTCCTCATATAGCGTGAAGCTGGAGTTGGGCGTGCCGGCGTCGGGATAGTAGCGCAGCAGCAGCGTATCGGCCCGAAACTGGTCGGTGCTGGGGCGGTAGGCCGTCATTGGCAGCAGGGTGCCGGCGCGCACCAGCAGCGGCGTGTGGGCCAGCGGGGCGGGCACGGCTACTTTGCTATTGCCGGTATAAGTCTGGTTGGAATAAAAATCAATCCAGTTGCCACTAGGAAGCAGCACATTGCGCTGCCGCTGGCTGGGGTTGAGCACGGGTGCTACCAGTAGGTTGGGGCCGAGAAGGTACTGGTCGTTGGCCGTGGCCATTGCTTTGGTAACCGGAGAATTGGTTGGAGCACTGGTAACGGTGTCATCATGAAGTTTGGCTCTCCCTTCAACAGCGCCCCAATCAGCTTCGGAACCGAGTTGGTTCGCGATGGCCAATTCCTCTTGCGTAGGCGGCGGGGGCACGAACACCGGATAACCATTATTAAAGTCGGTGGTCCGCACTAGTGGCAGGCCGCGAACCGTATTCTGCCAAGCCAGCGTGTACAGATACGGCAGCAACTCATACCGCAGGTGCGTGGCATTGCGCACGGCGCTTTTGTAGGGCTCGGGGTAGAAGTAGGGCTCGGGCGGCACGCCTTCGCCGTGGGGGCGCAGGATGGGGCAGAGGCTGGCCATTTGCAGCCAACGGGTATACAGCTCAGGGTCGATGCCGCCCACGCAGAAGCCGCCGGCGTCGGAGTGCATGTAGCCCACTCCCCCCTGGCCCATGCCCAGCATCACCGGCACCTGGGCCTGCAGGCCGCTCCACGAGCGGTTGATGTCGCCCGACCACGGAAACACACCGTTGCGCTGCAGGCCCGCCCAGCCCGAGCGGGCCAGGTTGAACACCCGCTCTTCAGAGAATTCCCGGGCGTAGTTGTCGCGGAAAATGCCGGCCCACAGCTGCCCGTAGGCGTTGTGCACCTGCCGCGCCGGGCCGCCGGCGTGCTGCATGGCGGCGGGGTGGTTTTCGGGCTCGCCGAGGTCGCTCCACCAGCCGGCTACGCCCTGGTTGTGCAGGCGGCGGTAATTGTCCCACAGCCAGTTCCGGGCCGAGGGCTTCGTGACGTCGAGAATGCTCGCCGGCCCGGCCCAAAACGAGCCCACCGTGAATGGCCGGCCCGCGGCGTCGGTGCCCACCAGCCCCTGCGTGCACACGAGGCTGTCGTTACGCGAGGTGCGCATCACGTAAGGCTCCGAAATCAGGATGGTTTTCACGCCCTGCTGCTTCAGGCGGCCCATCATGCCGGCCGGGTCGGGAAAACCGGTGGGTTCCCAGGCAAAGTCGCCCTGCTTTTTGGTGCCGCCAAACCAGTACAGGTCCAGCACCAGCGCATCGAGCGGGAAGTTTTCGCGGCGCATGCGGCTGGCCACCTGCTGCATTTCCGCGTCCGACTTATATCCAAACCGGCTCTGAATGAGGCCCAGCGCCCAGCGCGGCGGCAGCGGCTGCCGGCCCGTCAGGGCCGTGTAGCGGGCGAGGATTTCGGCCTGGTTGCGGCCCGTTATCACGAAATAGGAGAGGGACTGCAGGCCCTCGCCGCCGTATTCGAGCACGTTGTTATCGGACTTGCCCAGGTCGAGGTAGCCGGGCGCGTGGTTGTCGAAAAACAGCAGGTAGCCCCGGCTGCTGAGCACCGTGGGCAGGGTGATATTCAGGTTGGGCTCGTGGTTTTGCGAGCCGTAGTGGGCTTGGTTGTACAGCTCCAGGCGGTAGCCGCGGCGGTCGAGTGGCAGCGCACGCGAGCCAGTGCCGTACAGCCGCTCGCCCGGCGCGAGGCGGAAGCGC
>NZ_BAAGZM010000661.1:0-2206 GCF_054778495.1 Hymenobacter agri | reverse complement strand
TGGCCGTCACGGGCCTCACGCCCGGGCAGCGCTACTACGTGGCCGTGAGCGGCTACGGCAGCGCCGACACGGGCGGCCTCTTTACCATTGCCGCCACGGCATTGCTGGCCACGCGCACCAGCAATAACGCGGCCCTGGCCGTATTCCCGAATCCCAGCACCAGCGGGCAGTTTACCCTGCAGCTGGCGCGCCCCCTGGGCACGGGTACGGTGGAGCTCCTCAACTCTTTGGGCCAGGTGGTGCACCGTCAGCCCCTGGCCAACACCAGCGAGCAAACCGTGCGCACGGCGGGTTTGGCCGCCGGTATCTACAGCCTGCGCGTACAGGCAGGAAATGAAGTCCTGACCCGCAAGGTGACGCTGCAATAAGGCAGCCCGCAAGCTGCTCTTTCTCGAAACCCGGTTGTCTCAAGCAACCGGGTTTTCTTTTAAGCGGAAGCGGTTTAGAAGGTGTTGATGACAAGCAGTTATTGCTTTGTAGCATACATTATCTGTACCCAGACCTGCCGTGGGCCCGCATTGCGCCGCTGCTGTCAGGTCGCGGATACACGAAAGGCGTCCGGGGCCATGACAACCGTCGGCTCGTGGAGTGTGTGCTACGGTTGTTGCGCAACGGCTGCAGCTGGCGGACCCGGCCGACCCTCCCAAGACAACTGGGACATGACGTATACGCGCTTTTAGCATTTGGGCGCAGGTGCTGGCGGCAGTGTTCAACCTGATACTGGAGCCAATACCGTTCCTGCAACGCGAAGCCGCTTGATTGCGCTATCGCCATAACATTTCAGGGTCTCACCGCAATGGTCGTCGTCTGGTGCTTGACGGTTTCGAACAGCCGCACGGTTGCGGGCTCCGTCAGCCAGGCGGACAGCTGCCCGAAATAGTCGACCACAAAGGGTTGTCGATAGTATGATTCCATAGCGGCAGCACTGCTCCATTCGCTTAGCAGCAGGAAGTTATTGCGAGTGGTAGGGTCCTCGTAGTAATGGTAGTTGAGGCAGCCCGCTTCGTGAGCCCCTTTGGCCTGGAGCACGCTGGTGGCTTGCAGAAACTGTGCGCGATGCTCGGGCTTGATAGTGAGAGCAACGGTTCGAGCATAGAAGAGCACTGGCCCGTGGTTATGGGTCAGCAGGCCCGTGCCCCGCCGAATTTGCGCGTTGGCAGTGGCAGTAGTTAGCGAGAGTGCGCTGATAAACAGCAACAAAAACCTGGTCATGATGAGCTGAGATGAAAGAGTTGCTTTGAATAAAAAGACAGCGTGTAATGGGCTGTCAGGCTACCATGCCCAGCAGCAGGAAGAGCAGAAAGCCCACGAAAAAGGCGGCCGTCAGCCAGGCAGATTCGTCTTCCGAGTGCGCCTCGGCCAGCAGCTCTTCGGTGACTAGGAAGAGCAGGGCGGCCAGGCCAAACGAGAGCACGAATACCAGCAACCCGCCCGCGGCGTGGCTGAGCAGCGTGAGGCCGATGGCCGCGCCGACGACCAAAGAGCCAGCCAGCAGCGCCACGATGCCGACCGACCGGGCCTTGGTAAAGGCTTCCTGCTGCAGCTCCACGGCCGTGGCCAGGCCCAACGAAAACAGCTCGAACGCCAGGGCCACCGCCAGAAGCGTACCTTCTTTGGCCCCGGCCGCGAAGCCGATGCCTAGTAGAAGGCCATCCAGGAAAATGTCGACCCCAATGGCAATCAGGAGCCCCCAGGGCAGCTGATTGCCATTGGCACTGGTAGCTTCGGCCGCCACTGTGCCGGGGGCGGGCGACCGGCGCAGGTGCGCCCGGCGCTCCAGGTAGCGGGTGAGCTGACGTAGGGCCAGCATGAGGGCCACGCCCAAGGCAAAGCCGAGGGCCACGACTACCGGCGAGTGCTCGTGCACGATGAGGGGCAGGATTTCGACTGCCGCTACCGAAAAGACCACGCCCGCCGCGAAGTGCAGAATGGCGCTGCGCAGCGACGGTCCCGGGGGCCGCCACACGGCCAGCAACGCGCCCACCACCATTACCACGGGTGGCAAGAGCGAGAGGCTGGTCATGGTGAGCCAGGAAGGGGCCGCAGCCGCTGTTACTTGTAAGAGGGTCATGGCGTTAGTCGGCCTGCTGGCCTTTGTTTAGTTCGGCTTCGAGGAAGTAGGCACCCTGGCGCACGAGCTGCGCGGTGGCGGGCAGCTCGTCGAGCGGCTCGATGGCACGGTCGCCGTTCTGCACGGGGCCGGCCT
>NZ_BAAGZM010000660.1:0-2220 GCF_054778495.1 Hymenobacter agri | reverse complement strand
CGGCGCCAACGGCCGCGCCCGCCGGCACCACGGCCGAAACACCGGGCAGTAGCTACAGCGTGGAGGTGCGCTCGGGCAACCGTTTTGTGGGCGTGCTGCAAAGCGCCGGCCCCGATGCCCTCGACTTCGACACGCCCGACCTGGGCCGGGTGCACATTCTGCGCACCAACCTGAAAGAGCTGGTACTGCTGAACGCCGAGCAGGCCCGCGCCGGCTACGACTACGTGGGCAACGGCGAGCGCCTGTTTTTTGGCCCCACGGCCCGCAACCTGCGCAAGGGAGAAGGCTCGGTGCAGGACGCAGATGTGTTCCTGCTCACAGCCAACTACGGCGTCACCGACAACTTTTCGATGGGTGTCATCGCCACGTTCATCCCCGGCATCGGTACCAACAACCTGTTTGGCTTCACGCCCAAAGTCAGCTTTCCGGTCAGCAACAGCTTGCGCGTGGGCGCCGGGGCGCTGCTGCTGTTCGTGGGCGGCGAAACTGTGGGCGTCACCTACGCCCAAACCACCGTGGGCAACGCCGACCACCACTTTACCGGCGGCCTGGGCTTCGGCTTTAGTGGCGGCCAGGGGTTCGGCAGCACGCCCGTGTTCATGGTGGGCGGCGCTACCCGCGTAGGCCGCCGCGTTTCGCTAGTCGACGAAACCTACGTCGTGCATTCGAGCAGCAGCAGCAACAGTCGCAACAGCTCCTCGTCGACCGGCGTGGCGGGCATCGCCGGCATTCGCATCACGTGGCCACGCATCAGCGGAGGCCTGGGCCTGGCTTATTCAGCCTCCCGCTACAGCGACACGTACTACGGCTACAACAACTCCGGCACCAACGCCGACGCCTTCCCTTACCTCGATGTGGCTTTTCGCTTTGGCAACGTGAAATAGCCAAAGCGCTTAGGTAAAATGAAAAAGGACTCTGCCGCACGGTAGAGTCCTTTTTCATTTTGCAGAAAGGAAGGCAGGTTAATTAAATACGAAACCGTTGGGCCCCACCTTCACGGTGAAGGAGTCGATGGCGGTGCCGTTGGGCTGGTAGCGGATGAAGCGGCCGTTGCTGTTGTAGCTGGGCGCGATGGCGCCGTACACGGTGTTGTCGCGCGGGTCGATGGCAAAGCCCGAGAACCGGCGGCGCAGGAAAGGCGCAGTGGGCAGGGCCGTGGCCGCGGTGCTGAGCTGGTACTCGGCCCCACCGAACTGATAGTAGAGCTGGTCTTTGGCCGGGCTGATGCGCAGCTGGCCGGGGCTGCTGGTGCCGGGGAACGTGAGCTTGAGCTGGGTAGCCGGGCTGGCCGGGTTGAAGCGCACGAGCGTGCCGTTCGAGACGCGCGTAGCCGTGTAGGGCGGCACCGGCAGATACGTTACGAAGCCCGTGCACAGGGCCCAGATGTTACCGTCTTTATCGGCCACGAGGCTACTGGGGCCGTCGGCCACCGTGATGGTGGTGCTGAGCGTGCCGGTGGCTTCGTCAATCACCGAAATGGTGTTTTCGTAGCTGTTGGGCACGTAAATTTTGCCGCCCAGCGCCAGCAGTTGCTCGGGGTTGCGGCCCACCGTCACGCGGCTGGCCACGGTGTTGGTGCTCAGGTCGAGAATAGTGAGCACGCCCGGCGAGTAGGCCGGCGTGGAGTTGTACACTCCGCGCCACTCCGTGACGTAGCCGCGCGTGGCCGACGTGGACGTGAAGTAGCGGGGCTGGTCGAGGCCGGTGATGGTGCCGGCGGTTTTGAAGTCGGGCAGCGTCACCACCTCAATCTTCTGCGAGCCGTTCAGCACCACGTAGCCTTTGTTGCCCTGCACGCCCATGCTCTGCACCACATCGCCGAGGCGGGCGCCGTTGTTGGCATTGCCGAAGGCATCTACGGTCAGGGTTTTGGCCGTGCGGTCGAACACGCTCACCGCGCCGTCCTTGGCCCCAAACTGGCCTTCGCTCAGCACGTACACAGCCGTGGTAGCCGGCGTGGGCTCGGTAATAATTTCTTTTTTCGGGTCGCAGGATGCCAGCAGCGCCACGGCGGCCAGGCCCAGCAGGGTCAGATTTTTCATAAGAGAAAAGAGGTAAAAACAGCGCCAGCCGCAGCCGGCAAATGAAGGTTGAAATGAAAATCAGAAGTCGAGGCGTAGGCTGCCGCTCAGGCTGCGCGGTGGGGCCGGGCGGCCGGGGTAGCTCTCGTAGGCCTGGCCCAGCAGGTTGTGGGCCTGGGCCAGCAGCAGCAGCCGGGTA
>NZ_BAAGZM010000659.1:0-2246 GCF_054778495.1 Hymenobacter agri | reverse complement strand
ACACGCCCGGCGCGCCGTGGCGGGCGCGGGTGCCCGCTGGTACCGAAATCAGCTTCGCCGATGGCTGGCAGGGCGAAACCCGCGTGCCGCTCGGCGCGCTGATGCCGGATTTTGTGGTTCGGAAAAAGGATGGCGTAGCGGCCTACCAGGTAGCATCGGTAGTGGATGACTTGCGCCTCGGTACTAACCTGGTTGTGCGCGGGCTGGATTTGCAGCCCAGCACCGCCGCGCAGCTTTGGCTGGCCGGACAACTGTCGGAAACGGCGGCGTTCAATGTGGCGCGCATTCAGTTCTTTCACCACTCGCTGCTGACCAACGAAGCCGGGCAGAAGCTCTCCAAGTCGGCCCAACTGCCGGTTGATGCGGGCATACTAGCGCAGCGCGAGGGCCGGCAGGCCGTGTTTACGGTAGCAGCGAAGATGCTGGAGTTGCCAGCGGAAGCCGAAGAATCACTGGAGACGTTGCAACAGGCGTTTAACCTCACGGGACCCCTCCGGGGCGGTCCATCTCCTGCGGAGAGGGGAGCCAGACGGCCGTAGCGCGGCCTTTCAGTCCGCGAGTTGTTCGATTATTCGCGACTGCCGCGCCGTTGCGGCTCCCCTCTCCCCGAGCCGAGGGGCCGGGGGTGAGGTTGTCATCGCACCTCTTTCTTAAACTCCTCCGCCCAATGGTCTGCCAGCCGCGTCGGTTCGGGCAGCTTGTAGCCTTTTAAACAAGCCAATGTGAGGCGCGTGGCGGTGGCCTGGTCGCAGCGGTGGCCAGGGCTCACGAACAGCGGCAGCACCTTGTCTTTGCTGCGGATGACTTCACCAATCAGCTCGCCGGATTTCGCGTCAATCAGTTCGGAAATGCTGCCGCGCGTGATGCCCGGCTCCTCGAAAACGCCCGTTAGCTTCTGCTTGGCTACGCCGAAAGTGGGCATATCGAGCAGCACGCCCAGGTGGGCGGCAATACCCATACGGCGCGGGTGCGCAATGCCGTGGCCATCGACCATGATGACGTCGGGCTTGTTTTGAACCTTCGCAAAGGTGTGAATCACGTTGGGCGCCTCGCGGAAGGAGAGGAAGCCCGGCACGTAGGGCATGTCGACGGGGCCGTAGTTATACACCTTCTCAACCAGCTCCAGCGACGGGAATTTCAGCACCACGAATACCGATAGAATGGTATCGGGCGTGGGAAATGATGAATCGCAGCCGCCGATGAGGCGCGGCTCCTGCGGCAGCGGCTCGTGGCGCACGCGCTGGCGCATGTCGTGCTGCTGCTGGGTGAGACTGCGCACGAGTGCGGGGTCGGGTGGGGGGCCGGGCGGGCGGAAGTAGGCCATTAGGGAAAGGGTTGAGGGCTAAGTGTTGAGTTTTGAATTGGTGGGCGGTCGCGTTTCACGACGGAAAAGCCCGGCCGTAGCATCCTGCGGGCGCACAGGGCGTATGAAGGCCATACGTTTCTCCGTTAACCATGTCTGAACCTACTGCCGAACAGCCCGCCGCCACCGGCTCCGGCCCGTTGCTAGAGCGCCGCTATTTTATTGACGTTGCGCGGCCTCACCTCACCCCGGCCCAGTTGATGGCGGCGGTGCAGGCTGATGTGCCCCGCTTTTCGCCCGTGGTGCTGGCTGACTTCCGCAAGAAAACCGGCGATGACGACGCCCTGCAGCCGGGCGATGAATTCAGTATCAAAATTCTCGGCCCCTGGAACGGCTGCGTGCGCGTGACCGAAGTTTGCCCTACGGCGTTCGAATTCATCACCCTCGAAGGCCACCCCGAGGCCGGCCGTATCCGCTTCGAAACGCATTATCTGAACGACCGGCCCGATGTGATGCGGTTCGAAATTCGTTCGCTGGCCCGCTCGCGCGATGGGCTCGTGGCTTTCGCCTACGATACCCTGGGCGGCGGTAAGCTGCTGCAGGAAGCCACTTGGGTGGAATTTTGCCAGCGCGTGGCGGCGGCCAGCGGCGGCCAGGCGCTCGGCAACGTAGTAGTGGAAACTTTCCGGCACGACGAAGCCGGCCACGTGCAGCACACCCGCCATGACTAACCAAGTTGCCGCCATTCCCGCCTCAGCCAAGCCGCCGGCCTGGGAGCAGTACCGCGCCCAGCTCGAAGCCTACGCTCACGCTAAGGTCAACTACGACACCTCGCGCCAGAGCGAGTACACCGGTGCCACCGGCTGGCGCCTCGACGACTACGCCACCGACTTGCCCGCCGAAGCCCCCGGCCCGCCCGAAGCCGCCGGCTCCTTCGCCGCCG
>NZ_BAAGZM010000658.1:0-2248 GCF_054778495.1 Hymenobacter agri | reverse complement strand
GCGGCAGCTGGCGCCAGCTGCCGCGGTTGTTTCGCCTCGTTGCGGCTTTTTCTTTTCTCGTTTCGGGCAGCACCAGCCACCCGGCCCGCCCACCTGTGGCCGCTCTGCGGGCTGGCAGCCCGGGCATGCCCTGTCATTTTCTCACCCGCCAATTCATTACCGCATCATGACTACAATCGTCACCTCATTTGCCCGCCGGCGCGGGCTTTGGGCACTTAGCTTGGCTAGCTCGTTGCTGCTGAGCCTGTGTTTCGGCAGCTGCAAAAAAGACTCCACCACGCCCGCCGAAGACCCCGACGCCGTGGCCAACGTGAAGCTGGCCACCTCGCCCACGCTCGGCAGCTACCTCACCGATGTCAATGGCAACACCCTGTATGTGTTCGCCCGCGACGTCGACGGCACCAACGCCTGCACCAGCGCCACCTGCATGCCGCTCTGGCCCGTGTACTACGAGGCCAACATCAAAGTGCCCAAAGCCCTGAACGCGGCCGACTTCGCCACCAAAACCACCGCCGACGGCCGCCCGCAAACCACCTACAAAGGCTGGCCGCTCTACTATTACGCCCCGGCCGCCAACGGCGTGTACACCCGCGAGGCGCCCGGCCAGACCGGCGGCAACGGCATCGGCACGGTCTGGCACGTGCTCAATCCCGGCTATAACGTGCTGCTGGCCAGCAAGAGCGTCGAAGACAAAGCCACGCACGTGGTGGCCACCAAGTCGTTTCTGGTAGATGGCGTGGGCCGCACGCTCTACTATTTCGCCAAGGACAACACCAGCCCTAGCACCCAGCCCACCAACTGCACGGGTGGCTGCGCAGCCATCTGGCCCGCCCTGTACCTGAGCAGTGCAGTTGCGCCGTCTTCGCTCAAGAGTAGTGATTTCGGCACCATTACCCGCGAAACGAGCACGGGCGGCGCGTACGGCGGCACCTCAACTACCCAGCAGCTCACCTATAAAGGTCACCCGCTGTACTACTACGCCGGCGATGCCGCCACCCGCGGTAAAGTCGAAGGCCACGACCTAAACGATTCCGGCGACTTCTGGTACGTAGCCGCCCCTTGAGGTAGGTGTGAGAGAAAATGAGAACGTCATGCTGAGCTTGTCGAAGCATCTCTACCGCAATAGTAATTTGATTACGTTGGGCGGTAGAGATGCTTCGGCAAGCTCAGCATGACGTTCTTTTTTGTTCTTTTTAGGAGGTGCGCAACCCTACCCGCCCTCCAGAATGTGGCCGTCGCGCATCACAATCTTGCGGTCAGCCATTTCGGCCAGCTGGTCGTTGTGCGTCACGATGACAAAGGTCTGGCCCAGCTCTTTGCGCAGCAGGAAGAAAATCTGGTGCAGCTCCTGGGCATTTTTGGTATCGAGGTTGCCGCTGGGTTCGTCGGCGAAAATGATTTCGGGCGAGTTGATGAGGGAGCGGGCCACCGACACGCGCTGCTGCTCGCCGCCGCTCATTTCGCTGGGCTTGTGCTCGGCGCGGTGCTCCATGTTCATCATGGCGAGCAGCTCGCGAGCCCGCACGCGCACTTCGCGCTCGGTGCGGCCGGCCAGGTAGGCGGGCAAACACACGTTTTCGAGGGCCGTGAACTCGGGCAGCAGGTTGTGGAATTGGAAGATGAAGCCGATGTGCCGGTTACGAAACCGGGCCAGGTCGTTGCGTCCCAGCGAACTCACCGACTCGCCATCGAACAGAATATCCCCCGAGTCGGGCGTGTCGAGCGTGCCCAGAATGTGCAGCAGGGTGCTCTTACCGGCCCCCGAGGAGCCGACAATACTCACGATTTCCGACTTTTCAATCGTCAAATCGATGCCTTTGAGCACGTTCAGGGAATTGTAGCTCTTATGAATGTTGATGGCTTGGAGCAACGGCGGGCGACGATAGACGTGAGTGATGCAGCAGGGACAAAGCTACGCAGAATCCGGAACGGTGCGTAGCCCGCTGCTATACGCAGTTGTAGCCACCGCGTACATTGCACCATGTCTGTAACCGGCTTACTATTTTCTATGACGCCGCCTTTTATACCGGCGCGGCGCTGGTGGCCCTGGGCCCTGGCGGCTGTGCTGCCCTTACTGCTCTTTGTCTGGTTTCGGCCCCGCCACGCCAGTAGCCCCGCCGAGGCTGTGCGCGAAGCGCAGACACTGGCCGAAGCTCCTTCGCCCTTCGGGGCGCCGTTTGCCACCCGGGGCCAGGGCGCCGTGGTTTCCGACAGCACCCGTATGCGCGGGGTGAGTTGGGTGGGCGGC
>NZ_BAAGZM010000657.1:0-2257 GCF_054778495.1 Hymenobacter agri | reverse complement strand
CCGGCCGCAACGCCGCCTCAGCCTACCCCTGGGGCGCGCACTACCTGCCCGTGCCCGACGTACGCAACACCGAGCTGCTGGAGTTTCTGCAGGCGGCCGGCACGCTCACCGGCTACGCGCCCGACGGCCGGCCCATCTACAACGACTACCACCTCTGCCACGACCCCGAGGAACGCCTCAACATCGAAGGGCACTGGCAGGAAGGCCTCGTGCCCAGCCTGGGTTTGAGCGCGGCCGAGCAGGCCCAGGTGGCCCGCTTTTTTAAGCTGACCGAGCAGCTGAAAACCACCGTCGGCCGCGATGGCCGCGACGTGTTTCGCATACCGCTCGATGAGTCTTCGACCGACGAAACGTACCGCCAGCTCGATGCCATTTCCTTCGCCGCCTACCTCGACCGCGAAGGCTTTACCGCGCCTGCCCTGCGCTGGTACCTCGACTACGCCTGCCGCGACGACTATGGCGCCACGACCGCGCAGGTGTCGGCCTGGGCGGGGCTGCACTACTTCGCCAGCCGCAAGGGCAGTGCCCACAACGCCACCGGCGCCGACGTGCTGACCTGGCCCGAAGGCAACCACTTCCTCACCGAAAACCTGCGCCGCCAGGCCAGCGGCCCCATCCACTCCCGTACCCTGGCCTACGACCTGCGCGAAACCGCCACCGGTGTGGAAGCCCTGATTTACAGCGTGGCCACCCGCCAGAGCACCCGCGTGCGCGCCCAACAGGTGCTGCTGGCTACGCCGCAGCACATTGCCCACCACCTGCTCACGAACATCGCCGGCCACCAGCTGCTGCCGCCCGGCACGCTGCACCACGCCCCCTGGCTCATTGCCAACCTCACCGTGGACGGCCTGCCGCAGGGCCCCGGCCGCCCGCTGAGCTGGGACAACGTGCGCTACGGCAGCGCCTCGCTGGGCTACATCAACGCCACGCAGCAGTCAATTAAGCAGGACGATGGCAGCCCGAAAGTCATTACTCTCTACTGGCCCCTGACCGACGAAGCCCCCGGCCCCGCCCGCCGCCGTGCCTACCAAACCAGCTACGCCGAGTGGCTACCCCGCGTGCTGGCCGAGCTCGAAACCTACCACCCCGGCGTGACGCCCTACGTGCAGCAGGCCGACCTCTGGGTGTGGGGCCACGGCATGGTGGCTCCCACGCCGGGCCTGCTCTGGGGAGCGGCGCGGGCGGCGGCCACACAGCCAATGCGCGGCCGGGTGTTTTTCGCCCACACCGACTACAGTGGTATTTCGATTTTTGAGGAAGGGTTTTATCAAGGGATTCGGGCAGCGCGGGAAATGCTGGGGGCGGCGCGGCAAGCGTAATCGAACGTCATGCTGAGCTTGTCGAAGCATCTCTACTGCGCAACTAATCGACTCCGTTACAACGAAGCGGTAGAGATGCTTCGACAAGCTCAGCATGAGGTTCCAGTGTTGTCGCATTTCTTTTCCTTCATCATCTGACATGCCCACCGCTCAACCTTGGATTCGCTCCGCGCGCTACGACGGCCTGCTTATTCTCGCGCCGCCGTTTCTGGCGCTGCTGCTGGTGCTGGGGTTGCCCGCCGGCTATCGGCACTCGGCGGCCATGCCGCTGCTGGCCTGGGTGGCGCTGGTGGTGCTCATCGACGTGGCGCACGTCTACGGCACGCTATTCCAGACCTACTTCGACCCGCTGAAACGGCGCGAGCGGCGCATGCTGCTGTGGGTAGCGCCGCTGGCCTGCTACGCGGTGGGCGTGGCCCTGCACAGCCTAGGCGGGCTGGTGTTCTGGCGGGCGCTGGCGTATCTGGCAGTATTCCACTTCATCCGGCAGCAGTATGGCTTTCTGCGGATTTACAGCCGGCATGAGGCCGCCGCGCCGGGGCGCTGGCTGGCCACAACGCTCATCTACTACGCCACCATTTACCCGCTGCTATACTGGCATTTCTCGCCGGGGCGCAATTTCAACTGGTTCGTGGAGGGTGACTTCGTGCAGTTCGACTGGCCTCTGGGTCGCACCGTCGCCACGGTGCTCTACGTGGCGCTGATTGTTGCCTATGTGGCCCGCGAAGCCTGGCTGTGGTACCGCAGCCGTACCTTCAACGTGCCGCGCAACCTGCTGCTGACCGGTACGCTGGTGTCGTGGTATGTGGGCATCGTACTGTTCAACGGCGACCTAGTATTCACGCTGCTCAACGTGGTGTCGCACGGCATTCCTTACCTGGCGCTGGTGTGGGCCGGCGGGCCGAAACCAGCGCAGGACGCGGCCCCGGCGCGGCGCG
>NZ_BAAGZM010000656.1:0-2257 GCF_054778495.1 Hymenobacter agri | reverse complement strand
GCTCCGATGCGCCGGCCGTGCGGCCCTGGGCCTGGCACGGCGTGGTGGGGGTGGAGGCGCAGCGCTTCGGCGGGCAGCTTTATAATGAAACGCGGGTGGGTGTGGGCTACGGCTACCGCTTCGGCCAAATTAGCCTGGGCGCGCGGGTCGACGTGCTGCAGGTGAGTATTGAGGGCCTGGGCAGCCGGCGCGTAGCCATGGGCACGCTGGGTGGACAAATTGAGGTGGTGCCGCGCAAGCTAAGCTTCGGCGCGGCGCTCTACAACCTCAGCCAGACCCGCTTAGCCAGCTACCAGGACGAGCGGGTGCCCACCGTGCTCAAGGCCGGATTGGCCTACCGGCCGGGCGCGCAGGTGCTGCTGCTGGTAGAAGCCGAAAAGGACGTGGAGCGCGATGCCAACTTCAAGGCCGGGCTGGAGTACCGGCCGGTGCCGGTGCTGGCCGCGCGCCTGGGCCTGGCCTCGCTCACGGAGCAGGCCAGTGCGGGCATTGGCGTGCTGGCGGGCAGCTTTCAGATTGACTACGCGGCGGCGTTTCAGCAGGCGCTGGGTTTCAGCCAGCATTTGGGCGTCAGTAAAGTGTGGGGCGGGAAGCAATGAGAAAGCCGCTACGCTTACGTGCGGTGCTGGCGCTGTGTAGTATGCTGGCACTCGCTCATTCGGCCCACGGCCAGGACTACGTGCGCCGCCCGCCCGACCTCGACCGCCTCACGCAGGAGTTGTTTGCCGAGATTCAGAGCGACGAAGTGCCGTACGAGGACCTCTACGAAACGCTGCTCCAGTACTACCAGACGCCCATCAACCTCAACACCGCCAACCGCGAAGAGCTGCGCTCGCTGCTGCTGCTGAACGAAAACCAGATAACCACCCTGCTGAAGCACCGCGAGACCAACGGCGACCTACTAAGCGTGTATGAGCTGCAAAGCATCGAAGGCTACGACCTGCGCACGATTACGCGCATCCTGCCCTTCGTGACCGTGCAGAGCGGTGGCACCAACGCCAGCCGGGGCAGTTTCTGGCAGCGCGTGGCCCGGGAGGACAACAACGCCCTGTACATGCGCTATGAGCGGGTGCAGCAGCAGCGGCAGGGCTACACGCCGCCCACCCTCTACCAGGGCCAGCCCACCACGCGCTACCTTGGCTCGGCCGACAAAATGCTGCTGCGCTACCGCGTGAGCCACACCAAGGATTTCAGCCTGGGCTTTTCGATGGAGAAGGACGCCGGCGAGCAGCTCATCTGGAACCCGCGCAACGGGCAGTTTGGGGCCGACTACGTGTCGGCGCACCTGCTGCTGCAGGAGCGGGGCAAGCTGAAGGCGCTGGCGCTGGGCGACTACCAGCTGCAATTCGGACAGGGGCTGCTGCTGTCGTCGGGGCTGGGCGTGGGCAAGGGGGCCGAGACGATTACCACGCTGCGACGCTCGTCGGTGGGCGTGCGGGCGTATGCGTCGCTGCTCGAAAACACGTTTTTCCGGGGTGCGGCGGCCACCTATCAGGTAGCGCCCACGGTGCAGGCCACGGCCTTTGCCTCGCACAAGAACGTGGACGCCAACCTCCAGCAAAGCCTCGATTCGCTGGCGCAGTTCGATGAGTTCACGTCGGGGCTGCTCTACACGGGCTTCCACCGCACGGCCTCGGAGCTGGCCAACCGCCATCAACTGGCCGAAACCGTGGGCGGCGGCAACGCCACCTATACCAGCCGCGACGGCAACCTGGCCATCGGGGCCACGGGCGTGTTCACGCACTACGGCACGGCCATTCTCAAGCGGCCCGAGCCCTACAACTACTTCGAGTTCGCGGGCAAGGAAAACCTGGCGCTCAGCCTGAACTACAGCTACGTGTACCGCAACTTCCTGCTGTTTGGCGAAACCGCCCGCAGCAGCGGCGGCGGCCTGGGCACCGTGAACGGCCTGCTGGCCAGCCTGGGCTCGCAGGTGGATGCGGCCCTGCTGGTGCGGCACTACGACCCCACCTTCCACACCCTCTACGGCAACGCGTTCAGCGAAAACACCCGCAATATCAACGAAACCGGCGTGTATATCGGCCTGAAGGTGCGGCCCGTGGCCAAGTGGGAAATCTCGGCCTACTACGACCAGTTCCGCTTCCCGTGGCTGCGCTACCGGGCCAGCGCCCCCACCGATGGCCACGATGCCCTCGTGCGCCTGGCCTACTCGCCCACCAAAACCAGCCTGCTCTACGTGCAGCTGCGCCAGCGCCTCAAGCCCCGCGACCTGGCCACCGCCGACCTCGCCAACGTG
>NZ_BAAGZM010000655.1:0-2260 GCF_054778495.1 Hymenobacter agri | reverse complement strand
GGCGCCACGGGCGCGCCGCCCCTCGGCTTCATTGCTGCCATCAAGGACCTGCGCGTGGGCGCGCTGCCGGCCGTGGGCACCGTGCTCAGCACCGAAGTGGTGGTGCAAAACCAGGTGCTTGATTTCACCATTGTGCGCGGCACGGTGCGGGCCGGCGACACTACCTTTGCCGAATGCGAAATGCGCATTTTTATTAAGAATCCGGCGTAGCTACCCTCGCTATTTCGCGGCGTGACGCCCTTTGTTTTCCTTTCCCTGATGTTTAAAACAACTCTACTGGCGGCGCTGCTTTCGCTGGCCGCCGCCGGCGCCCAGGCCCAGACCTTTGGCGAATTTCTCAGCAAGCCCGAGCTGCCGCTCACCTTCATGGGCCTCGACTGCTCAAGCACCCGCTACTACGGCGACCCGATGACTGTGGGCGCCAACGAGATGAAGGGCCTGTTCACCAAAATGGACGAGCTGCTGGTGAAGGAAGCCAGCAAGTACGACCTGCAAAAAGCCCTGCACCGCACCGGCCCGGTGGAGTACGCCATCAACATCGCCGAATCGGCGAATGCCAAGATTGATACTGCCGCCATCATCGTGCCGGCCGACACGGCGCCCCGCGCCCCCTTCACGCCCGAAACCATTGCCGGACTGGTGCAGCGCTACGACTACCCGGCCGGCACAAGCGGCGTCGGGCTGGTGTTCATCATCGAAACCATCAATAAGCGCAGCGAATCAGAAATTTTCTGGGCGGCGTTCGTGAACTTGGCCACCAAGCAGTTGCTGTTCACGCAGAAGATTAGCGGTACCGGCGCGGGCTTTGGCTTCCGCAACCACTGGGCCGCGCCGCTTAATGCCGGCATTAAGCAAATCAAGTACAACTATGGCGACTGGAAGAAGAAATTCGCCGGCAAATAACCCCGCCGCCACGCTTACCACGCGCACTGAGGTGAAGGTGCGCTTCAACGAGGTGGACTCGCTGGGCATTGCCTGGCACGGCCACTACGTACGCTATTTTGAGGACGGCCGCGAGGCGTTCGGGGCCGAGCACGGCCTGGGCTACCTCGATGTGTACGAAAACGGTTTGGTAACGCCCATTGTGCAGCTTACCTGCGACTACAAGCGCCCGCTGGCCTACGGCGACTCCATTCTAATTGAGACGACTTACGTGGACAACCCGGCGGCGCGCATTCATTTCGATTACAAGATTTACCAGCTGGCCCGGCACGAATTGGTGGCTACCGGCAGCACCACCCAGGTATTTCTCGACCGCCACTCGCGCGAGTTGCTGCTGAGCATGCCCGACTTTTTCGCGGACTGGAAGCAGCACCGGCTACCGGCTAATTTGACGGCGTAATGGCTTTCGTGGCGGCACACAACATCGTTTCGCCCCTAGGCGACACCTCGGCGGCAACGTTCGCGGCGGTAGTGGCGGGCCGCTCGGCGGTGGCCGAATACCCGCCGGTATTCGCCGGCGGCGAGCCCGTGTGGGCGTCGAAGCTACCGGCCGACTGGCAGCCGCCGGCCCAGCTTGGCCCGCTCGATGAGTATACCCGTTTCGAGCAGCTGCTCATTGCCTCCATCGCCGACGCCGTGGCGCAAACGGCCGTCGACCTGACTTCGCCGCGCACAGTGCTGGTGCTGGCCACCACCAAAGGCAACATCGGCCTGCTGGATGATGAGCCGGAACTGACCGACGAGCTGTACAAGCGGCTGCAGCTTACACATTCGGCGCGGGTGGTGGCGGCACACTTCGGTAGCCCGGGCACGCCGGTGGTGGTGTCGAATGCCTGCATTTCGGGCGTGGCAGCGCTGCTGGTGGCGCAGCGCCTGCTGGCCGGTGGGCAATACGATGCCGCCGTGGTGGCCGGGGCTGATACCGTGAGCCGCTTCGTGCTCTCGGGTTTTGGGGCGTTCCAAGCGCTGAGCGCCGGGCCGTGCCGGCCATTTTCGGATGACCGCGACGGCATCAATCTGGGCGAGGCGGCGGCTACGGTGGTCCTTACAGCTACTGCGCCAAAGCTGGACTCGGGCGCGTTGGTGCGGCTGGCCGGCGGGGCCATCAGCAACGATGCCAACCACATTTCGGGGCCGTCGCGCACCGGACAGGAGTTGGCTAACGCCATTGATGAAGCGTTGACTGGCGCTGGCCGGGCCGCCGACGCGGTGGATTTCATCGCGGCCCACGGCACGGCCACGCCCTTCAACGACGCCATGGAAGCCAAGGCGTTTGCGCTGGCGGGCGTAGCAGGCCAGCCGGTGAGTAGCGTGAAGG
>NZ_BAAGZM010000654.1:0-2266 GCF_054778495.1 Hymenobacter agri | reverse complement strand
CGGGCACCGTCGAGGTCGACGAGGTGCAGGCGGCGCAGGCCGGCATCGGCGAAGCGCTGGGCCACGGCCACGGGGTCGAAATCATAGGTGGTCTGGCGGGCAAAGTCGCCGGCACTAAGCCGGACGCACTGCCCGTTGATGAGGTCGATGGCGGGGATGATTTCCACGGAGCGAATCGAAAGAAAGAGTGAGGTTAGAGGGCCAGGAAATTGGCCAGAATGCGCGTGCCCACCGGCCCGCTTTTCTCGGTGTGGAACTGCACGCCGTGGAAGTTGCGGTGCTGCACCGCCGCGCTGAAGGGAGCCGGGTGCGACGACTGCGCCGTAGTGTACTCGCCCACCGGGGCGTAGTAGCTGTGCACGAAGTACACGTGGTCGGCGGCCGTGAGGCCCTCGAACAGCGGGCCGCGCAGCTCCTGCAGGTTGTTCCAGCCCATGTGGGGCACCTTATAGGTGGTATCGGGCACGAAGCGCTGCACGTGGAAGGGCAGCAGGCCGAGCATAGGCGTGTCATTCTCGTCGCTGTGCTGCCCCAGCAACTGCATGCCCAGGCAAATGCCTAGGAAGGGCTGCGTGAGCGTAGGCAGCACCTTATCGAGGCCGGCTTCGCGCAGGGCCTGCATGGCCGACGAGGCTTCGCCCTCGCCCGGAAACAGCACCTTATCGGCCCGGCGCAGCAGCTCCGGGTCGGCGGTGAGCGTGGGGCGGGCGCCCAAGCGTTCGAGGGCGAACAGCACCGACTGCACATTGCCCCCTTTGTAGTCTACAACTGCGATTTCCATAGCGGAGGGTGTTTGCGCCAAATGTTAATATCGGATATTATACATTTGGCGCAAACGAATTAATGATTACAAAATACCTTTCGTGCTCGGAATAGCTGCCGACTCGTCGCGCTGCAAGGCCATTTTAATGGCTTTGGCGACTGCCTTGAAGATGGCTTCGATTTTATGGTGCTCGTTGTCGCCGCGGCACGAAATGTTGAGCGTGGCGCGGGAGTTGTCTGTGAAGGACTTGAAGAAGTGGAAGAACAATTCCGTCGGCAAGTCCCCTACCCGCTCGCGCTTGAACTCAGCATCCCACACCAGCCAGGGCCGGCCCGAAAAGTCGATGGCTGCCTGAGCCAGGGCCTCGTCCATGGGCAGCAGGAAGCCGTAGCGAGCCAGGCCGCGCTTGTCGCCGAGGGCCTGTGAAAAGGCTGTACCCAGGGCCAGAGCCGTGTCCTCAACGGTGTGATGCTCATCGATGTGCAGGTCACCTTTTACACTAATGTGTAAATCAACCCCGCTGTGACGTCCGAGCTGTTCGAGCATGTGGTCGAAGAAACCCAGACCGGTATGAATGTCGCACTGCCCCGAGCCGTCGAGGTTGAGACGGATGGTAATTTGGGTTTCGTTGGTGTTGCGCTCGATAACGGCCACGCGGGCCGGGTAGCGCAGGAAGCGGTAAATATCGGCCCAGCTGGTGGTGGTGAGGGCGGCGCGTGGGTCGGGCTCCTCTCCTATCAGAATGGCCTGGCTGCCGAGGTTTTCGGCCAGCTGCACGTCGGTGAGGCGGTCACCGATGACGAAGGAGTTGGCCAGGTCGTAGCCGTTGGCCGGGTCGAGGTAATGGCCCAGCAGGCCCGTGCCGGGCTTGCGGGTGGGCAGGTTCTCGTGGGCAAAGCTGCGGTCGACGTGCTCGGCGGCGAAGTGAACGCCTTCGTTAGCCAGCAGGTCGCGCATGAGCTGGTGAGCCGGCCAGAAAGTGTCTTCCGGGAAGCTGGCCGTGCCCAGGCCGTCCTGGTTGGTCACGAGCACCAGCTCGTACTCGGGCAGCTCGCGGGCAATGCGCGCCAGGTTGCTGATGGCCCCGGGCAGGAACTGGAATTTATCGGGCGTGAGGCCGTCGATTTGCTGGCTGGGCTGCGGCTCCACCAGAATGGTGCCGTCGCGGTCGATGAACAGAGCCTTTTTCAAATCAGATATCAATAGAGCAGTGAGGAATGAACAATGGTTGGGCGGCGCCTACACGGCCACCGTGGCCCCGATTTCGGCCAGGGCCTGCACCAGCTGCGTGTTTTCGGCGGCGGTACCCACCGTGAGGCGCAGGCAGCCGGCGCAGCTGGGCTGGGTGGTGCGGTTGCGCACCACGATGCCGCGGCGGCTGAGCTCGTCGTACACGGCGGTGGCGTCGGTGTTGAAGCGCACCAGCAGGAAGTTGGCGTCGGAGGGGAAAATATGCTCCACGATGGGCAGCTGGGTTAGCTCCTGGCCCAGCCACTCGCGGCC
>NZ_BAAGZM010000653.1:0-2270 GCF_054778495.1 Hymenobacter agri | reverse complement strand
GCAGGCCGGTGCGCGGCACGGTGGTGCCGGGCGTGGCCAGCCCCAGGCGGGTGGGCCGATAGCCCACGGTGGCGCTCATGTGGTCGACCAGCTTCTTGACCTGCCCCAGAATGTGGGTGTAACCGTGACCGGCCCCCGTGGGCACCCGGTCGCGGAACAGGACTTCCGGCTCGGCCGCCGATTTCAGGATGACGCCCTCAATCTTGGTGCCCCCCATGTCGAGGCCCCACAACGTGTTTTCTTTGGTAAATGCGTTCATTTTCATAGAAGGGCTTAGCGGCGGGAGACGGTGACGACGAGGGGCGACGCGACGCGCCGGGCGTAATCGGCCAGGTAGGCGTCCCAGTCGGCGGCCGTCTTAAACTGCCCGCTTTTGGTCCAGCCAAAGCCGGCGTAATACACCAGCCGGCCGGCCTGCGGCGTGGCCATCACCAGCAGGTGGCTTTGCTCTTTGGCCTTGGTGCGGCGGTCTTTCCAGCCCTGCACCTGGCCGGGGGCCAGCACGATGCCGGTACCGAGCTGCGCGCTGTCCATCGGCTCCCAGTAGCGGAACCAGCCCTGCGCGGGCTCGCCCTTCACCTCGCCGCGCACGCCCTTGGGCTCGGCGTGCAGCGTGGTGCCGATGGTGACGTTGGGCAGCGGCTGGTCGGCCGAAATGCGCTCCTCGAAGCGCGTGAGGTTAGAGCCTAGGTCGAGGCTGATGATTTTTTTCTCCGTGATGGTGCGGCCGTTGGCCTGCCAGGGCGCGTAGCTCAGCTCAAACAGCGTGCGGATGGGGCCTTTGGCCAAGGTCTTGTAGCTGATGAAGTTGCGCGAGACGTAGAGCGAGTCCTTGTCCCACACGCCGATGCCGGCAAAGCCCCGGCTGTCGCCCACGTGGTAGGGGTCGTAGCCCTCGCCGTGGTCGATGTGGTAGTAGCCGGCCTGCTTCACGTTGGCCGCGTACCACTTGTCGATGATGGAATAGGGCACCCGCTTGAGCCAGCAGTCCATGCCGCTGGTGAGGGTGCCGCCGGGCTGCTTGGCCACCACGAGGCGCTCGGCCTCGGGGCCGTAGGTGCGGAAGGCCACCCGGTCGTTTTCCCAGGTGTAGTCGTCGGTGCGCTCAGGCACGAGGCGCGAGAAGGTCGTGACCTGGCTTTTGGGCTGCTGCGCCGCGCCGTTTTTCAGGCCGCTGACGGTGAATTTCTGGGTGCCGCCGGCCGCGATGTCGGTCTGAAACAGCAGCGCGTCGATGCTGCCGTCGCCGTCGTTGTCGATGGGCTGGCTCACCAGGATTTTACCGGCCGCGTTCTTTACCAGCAGGTTATCGGCCCCGTACTGCCGCAGCAGGCTACATAGGTCGGCGGCCGGCACGCTAATGGTTTCGGCCCGGCGGGCCAGGGCGAGCCGGTTTTTCACCGTTACGGTGTACGTGGGGGCAGCGGTAGGCGGGGCGGGGCGGGCGGCCAACGTGCCCGCCAATAATAGCAGGTGGGTGGGAAAAGGCATAGTAGGAAGTAAATGCGGTGCGAAATACCAGCCACCGCTTCCGCCAACCTTTCTGACCCCTCCTGATTGATAAGATTTATACCAAGTTGCTTATCCGCTTCAGGCATCGTCCAGACTCGGAGCCAAGTGCGCCCGCAAGATTCGAGTCATCAAACCGGATGCCGCGGACAGGCCATGGCAGGGCCGCCGCCCGCTGGGTACGCGTAATTAAAGCACCGGTCAGCCGCGAGTAACAGACTCTCGGCAGTAGCCACCTGCACCGTCAGCTTAGCGCAGCACTGGCTAAACTGCTGCGCCTGTTGTGGAGAAAGGGGGGAATCGGGGTGTAGTTCCTGAAGTATTGCCGTTAGTGTGTGTTGGGTTTCGACTGCTCCTAGTTTTTGGGCCGCTACGATTCGCGGGACGGGATTGGGCATCAGAGCAGGGAGAATGAGCCGGCAACGCATGGTTAGCGCTTCTAGCTCGGTGGTAGATTGTGGGTTTTCGCAATACCTGGGTGGCGAGAGCAGGGACCACGCAAGGGCCGCAAATGTGAAAGAGCCAGCGAAGCCACGTCATTAAGTTGGTGTCAGCCCCCGGCGATGCTTTGCTGAGCTCAGGACCACAGCCCGCCGCCGCTCCACTTACCGCGTCAGGTAAAAGCTGCGCGTCACCGGCTCGGCGCTTTGAAAGCGGCCCGCGATGCCATATTGCCACGCCACCACCATGACGCGCACCGGGTAGTGGGCGCGGGGCGGCACCCGCGTGAGGCGCAGCCCGTTGCCCACCACCTCGGCGGG
>NZ_BAAGZM010000652.1:0-2273 GCF_054778495.1 Hymenobacter agri | reverse complement strand
TCCGGCGGCCCCGCGCCGGCGCAGATGGTGGGCAATAAGCAGGCCCAGGGCCCCGGTAGCGCCGGCCAGCACCACGGGCGCGGCGGTAGAGTTCGTTTCAGTTTCGGGCATCAGTCAGGGCGAGGGTTTTTTTAATGAAGCGGGAGAAGCAGGCTAAATTGCCTAAAAGAACCACTGCGCCCCTACGCTTTGCGTGGCTTGGGCGCCTTCGGGGGCTTGCCTTGGGCGCGCAGGGCGGCCAGGGCCTCCGCGGTTTTGCGGCGATACTTGCGGGCTTCGCGGTGGTTGTCATCGTCGCGGTCGGTTTCGCGGTTGGGCACCGGAATGCCGTTGGCGAAGTAGCTGAGCAGGGCCGAGCGCAGGGGCGGGGTGAGGTTTTTGAAGTGGCGCTTGTGCAGCTGGCGCAGCAGCTCGCCGTAGGTGCGGTCGGCCAGCACGTAGGCGGTGGGTTCGGTGGGCCGGCCGGTGTCGAGGTTAGTGTCGGGTAGCTTCAGGGTGTGGGTGGTATCGGCGGGCTGGTTTTGGGTGAGGGTGCGAAACTGCGCCACCGAGGCCTGGTAGCTTTGGTGAAATTGCAGCGCCCCCGGCACATCGGGCAGCGTGAAGGCGTAGGGCTTGAGCGGGCCGATTTTGGGCAGCACTTTCAGCACGCCCGCCATCAGCTTCGCCCCGAAGCCGGGCCGCTCGTAGTCGTGCCCAAACTCGCGCCGAAACGCCGCGCGATTGGTGTGGTAGAGCGAGTCGCCGCGCCGGGCGCGCGGGCTCAAGGCGCTGATTTCGTCGTGCTTGTGGTGCCAGGCGGCGCGGGCGGCGGCCGGCAGCAGCTGGTTCACGGCAAAGCGGAACATGGCAATGCTGGCATCGATGCTGAAGAAAATCTGCTTCACCTCAATGCCATACGTCTGCTTGAAAGCTCGCTCCATCACCGGCTTGCTCACCCGAAAGCCGATTTCCTTGTGGTAGGTCTGGCTGCGGTAGCGCCCGGCCGCCACCTGCACCACGTCGAAGGAAAACTCCATCTCAGTGTGTCGCACCCGTGATTGCTCGTATGTGACCACCGGCCCGAACTTGGCCTTGAGGTCGGGGTACACTTCCGGGATAATGACATTGGTGCCCAGTGGGTGGCCCACATTGTCGGCGGCGTAATGGGCCAGCGCGCCCAGGGCAAAGGCGTACTCGTTGCGGTTGCGGGCCTGGCGCAGCAGGTTGCGCACGAAATCGCCGGCCCGCACATAATGCGTGAGGTTGGTGAAGAGCGTGGAGCCCAGCGGGTAGTAGCCCATGTCCTGCAGAATGGCCCCGCCGTAGGCATAGCTCTTGGCCTCGTTCAGCTGCTCGGCGGTGGCGCCGGGGTAGTTGTGCTCGAGGCGCGGCGCGATGCAGTCGGCCCAGGTCGTGTCGACGATGGCCTGATGGGTGAGCACGGAATAGGCCGCGGCCGGTGCGGCGGGCGCGGCCAGTAGCAGCAGAAAAAAAAGTAGGCGCGGCAGCATGAAAATTGGTTGCGGAACAAGCAGAACTCTGGCAACGGGAAAAGCCGGCCGGTCGTTGTGGCAGCCCGGCTGCTTTAGCCAAAAAGCACCTACCTTGCCAGCCAACTTTCCTCCGCTTGTGCTTATGCAACAGACCGATACCCTGCCGGTACCCGCGGCCATTCCCAGCCGCGCCGCCGTCGTCCGCGTGCAGGCCATCGACGCGGTGCGCGGCCTGGTCATGGTCATCATGGCCCTCGACCACATCCGCGAGTTCTGGAGCCCCACCCGCGTGCGGCCCGAAGATGTGGCCAATGCCTCGGGGCTGCTGTTTTTCACGCGCTGGATTACCCATTTCTGCGCGCCCACGTTCGTGTTTTTGTCGGGCTGCAGCATCTATCTGCTGGAGCAAAAGCTGGGTAGCCGGGCGCGGCTCAGCCGGTTTCTGCTTACGCGCGGCCTTTGGCTGGTGCTGCTGGAAGTGGTGGTCGTGAACGGCATGCTGCAGTGGGGGGGCTATAATCTCATTCTGCTGCAGGTCATTTGGGCCATTGGCTGGGGCATGGTGCTGCTGGCGGGGCTGGTGTGGCTGCCGCGCGGGGTGCTGGCGGCGCTGGCTTTCGTTATCATCGCGGGGCATAACCTGCTGCCCAACATCCAACCCGTCACGCCCGCTAACGCCCTCTGGGCGCTGCTGCACAACGGCCCGTTTCTGCTGCCGCTACCGGGGCTGCCACCGCTGCTGGTGCCGTATTCGCTGCTGCCCTGGCTGGGCCTGATGCTGGCCGGCTACGTGGTCGG
>NZ_BAAGZM010000651.1:0-2280 GCF_054778495.1 Hymenobacter agri | reverse complement strand
AGCCCCGGCATGGGTGCGTACTGGTGGTGGCCCGGCGTGAGGGCGTGCCGGGCCAGCGCCTCCAGCAGCGCCCGCGGCGGGTCGTAGTCCGGAAAGCCCTGCGCCAGGTTGATGGCGCCGGTTTCCTGGGCCAGCAGGGTCATTTGGGTGAAGATGCTGACGCCCACATCGGGCAGCTTAGACTGGAGCACGGCTGGGCTAGGTTGGGTTTTGAGTGTTCGGTGTTTGGTGTTCGGTGTCAGGTATTCAGAAGTGGGTATTGGTCGTTTGGGGCTGCTCAGGATTACAAACCAAACACCGAACGCCGAATACCTCTTCTATAAATAAAGATGAAACGTGGTGCCTTCGTCCACAACGCTGTTCACTTCGATGCGGCCGCCGTGGTTCTGCACAATGCGGTTGACGAGGTAGAGGCCCATGCCCGTACCGTCGATGTGCGAGTGGAAGCGGCGGAATAGCTGAAACAGCTGCGCGCCGTATCGTTCCAGGTCGATGCCCAGGCCATTATCCTGCACCGTGAGGATGGGGCGGCCCGTCGTTACATCGGGGGCGCTACTGAGGCGGATACGCGGTGCGCGGGTGGGGGAGGCGTAGCGCAGCGAGTTGCTGAGCAGGTTCTGAAAGATGCTCAGCAGGTTGGGCCGCACAAACCACACCACAGGGTAGGTGGCAAAGTCGCATTCCACCAGCGCATCGGCCTGGGCAAGCTGGTCCTGCAGGCTGTCGAGCACCTCGTTCACCAGCGGAGCCAGCTCCACCGGTTCCGCGGGCACTTCCTGCTCGAGGCGCTGCACCTGCACAATGGCCCCCAGGTCGTCGATGGTGGCAAAAATCCGGGCCAGCGCCCGCTCGAAGTAGCCAATGAGCTTCTTCGCCTCGGGGTCGTCGAAGCTGGTGGTGTGGGTGAGTTCGGCAAAGATGCCCGCCATGTTGCTGATGGGCTGCTTGAGGTCGTGCGAAGCGGTGTAGATGAAGCTGTCGAGGTCTTCATTGGTGCGGCGCAGGCGGGCATTGTTGGCTTCGAGGGCCTGGCGGGCCTGCCGCAGGTCGTGCACGTCGGTGTTGGCCCCCACCCAGGCGCTGATATGGCCCTGCGCATTGCGTACCGGCTCGACGCGCGCCAGAAACCAGCGGTATTCGCCATCGCGGCGGCGCCAGCGCATCTCGTGCGCCAGCGGCGTGCCGGTGGTCAGGCTGTGCTGCCAGCGACGCATGGTTTCGGGCAGGTCGTCGGGGTGTAGTACGCTCTCCCAGTTCCAATCCTTCAGGCCGTCGAATTGCAGGCCGGTGTAGTCGTACCAGCGCTGGTTGCAGTAAGTCACGCGGCCGTCGGAGCCGGCCGTCCAGGTAAGCTGGGGCAGGGCTTCGAGCAGCTGCTGAAAGCGGGTCTGGCTTTGCACGAGCTGTTCCTGCAACAGGCGCAGCTGGTGTACATCGGTGTTGGTGCCGTACCACTTCAGCAGCCGGCCGCCGGTGTCGCGGCGGGCCTGCGCCTGGCCCAGAAACCACCGATACTCGCCGTTGTAGCCGCGCAGGCGAAACTCGGCCTCGTAGTAGCGTTGGGTGGCCAGGGCTGCCTGCCACCGCTCCTGCATGTGCGTCTGGTCGTCGGGGTGCACAAAGCTCAGCCAGTGTGCCGCGCCGTTCTGCTCCATGCCCACCCCCAGGTAGGCTGCGGTGCGATGGTTGTAGAAGTCCACGGTGCCGTCGGGGCTGGCCGTCCACACCTGCTGCGGAATGCTTTCGGCCTGAATGCGCTGCTCTTCTTCGCTCACAGCCAGTTGCTGTTGCAGCTGGCGCAGGGTCGTCACGTCGGTATTGGTGCCAAACCAGCGCACCACCTGTCCCTGCGCATCGCGAATAGGCAACGCCCGGCTCAGAAACCAGCGGAACTCGCCATCGTGCCGGCGTAGCGGGAAGGTGTCTTCCCAGGGCTGCTCGGCGCGCAGCGCGGCCAGGTAGCGGTCGTTCACGGCATCGCGCAGGGCAGGGTCGTGGACCAGCTCCCAGCCCGCGCCGCGCATTTGCTCGGGCGTGAGGCCGGTGTAGTCGTGCCAGCGCTGATTGTACCAGAAAATGTGGCCGCGCGGGTCGGCCATCCAGGCCAGCTGCGACATGTTGTCGGCCAAGGCCGCGAAATCTGCGCGGCTGCGGGCCAGCTCTTCGGTCCGTTCGTGCAACTCGTGCACCTCGGTGGTGGCCGCGCTGAAGCCGGCCAGCTGGCCGTCGGCCCCCAGATAGGGCTGGGCCAGCGTCTGCATCCAGCGCAGCGCCCCATAG
>NZ_BAAGZM010000650.1:0-2282 GCF_054778495.1 Hymenobacter agri | reverse complement strand
CGGCGGGGCCTACCTGCTGGCCTGGGACCTGCTGGCGCGGCTGCTCTACCCGCCGGCCGGGCTGCCGGTGGGGCTGGTCACGGCCCTGTTCGGGGTACCCTTCTTCGTATATTTGCTGCGGAAAAATAATTAAGCTACTAGCGTTTAGCTGGTAGCTATCAGCTTTCTTTTTGAAGGAAGCCATGATAAAAGCTGCCAGCTAACGGCTAGTAGCTAAAAGCTTAGCAAATGATTTACATCTCCCGCCAGGAACACTTCAACGCCGCGCACAAGCTCTACAACCCCAAGTGGAGCGAGGAGCGCAACCGTGAGGTGTTCGGCCCCTGCGCCAACGCCAACTGGCACGGCCACAACTACGACCTTATTGTCACGGTGAAAGGCAACCCCGACCCCGAAACCGGTTTCGTGGTCGACCTCAAAGCCTTGTCGGACCTGCTGCGCACGCACATCACCGAACAGGTCGACCACAAAAACCTCAACCTTGACGTGCCCTTCCTGGCCGGCCAGATGGCCAGCACCGAAAACCTGGCCATCGCCTTCTGGCAAATCATCGAGCGCGAGCTGCCCGCCATCACGCCCGCCAAGCTGCACTGCATCAAGCTCTACGAAACGCCCCGCAACTTCGTAGAATATTACGGCGACTAGAAGTTTTGAATGGTGAGGGTTGAATGTTGAGTGGATGCGGCCGTTTCGGTCTGAAACTACCGCGCCAGCTGAGAATCAACCCCTAACCCAAAACTCAACATTCAACATTCAACACTTCCGAAGTGAAATACTACCTCATTGCCGGCGAACGGTCGGGCGACTTCCACGCTGCCAACCTGATGCGCGAGCTGCGCGGCCAGGATGCCGACGCCCAGTTCCGCTACTGGGGCGGCGACATGATGCAGGCCGAGGGCGGCGAGCTGGTGCGCCACTACCAAGACTTGGCCATCATGGGCTTTCTGGAGGCGGCTACCAGCATCCTCAAGTTCCGCGGCTACCTCAAGCAGTGCCAGGCCGACATCTTGGCCTACAAGCCCGATGTGCTGATTCTGGTCGATTACGCCGGCTTCAACATGCGCATGGCGAAGTTTGCCAAGGAGCAGGGCATTAAGGTGTTCTACTATATTTCGCCCAAAATCTGGGCTTGGAATCAAGGGCGTGTCGAGAAAGTGAAAGCCTACGTCGACAAGATGTTCGTGATTCTGCCCTTCGAAACCGAATTCTACCAGAAATTCAACTACCCCGTCGATTACACCGGTAATCCCACGGCCGACTCGGTGGCCGAATTCGTACCCACCGCCGATTTTCACGAGCGCAACCGCCTCGACCCAGCCAAACCCATTATTGCCGTGCTGCCGGGCTCGCGCAAGCAGGAGATTGAGGAGATGTTGCACGAGATGATTGCCATTCTGCCCGGCTTTCAGGAATACCAGTTCGTGGTGGCCGGCGTCAACAACCTCGACGCCAACTACTACCGCAACTTCCACCGCAACGGCATCCGATTCGTCTTCGACCAAACCTTCGACCTGCTGAGCCACGCCACGGCGGCCCTCGTCACGAGCGGCACGGCCACCCTCGAAACGGCCCTGTTCGACGTGCCCCAGATTGTGTGCTACCGCACCAGCGCCCTGAGCTACGCCATCGGCAAGATGGTCATCAAAGTGCCCTACATCTCGCTGGTGAACCTGATTGCCGGCCGCGAGGTAGTGAAGGAGCTCATCCAGGGCGAATTCACGGCCCGCAACCTGCTCGACGAGCTGCGCACCCTGCTCACCGACCCCGCCTACCAGGCGCGCATGAAAGCCGGCTATGCCGAGCTGCGCGAGAAGCTGGGCCAGCACCAAGCCGCCAAAAAAACCGCCGAGCTGATGGTGGGCTACCTGCGGGCGGGGAGCCCGGCGCTACGTTAAAAACCAACTACCCTTGCGTGTTGAATGGAAAGACCCCGGGCCGGCGCCTGGGGTCTTTCCGTTTTGTCCAGGTCGGAAAGGAAGGGGCAGAGCCGCCGGTTGTCCGTCGGGAGTGCTGTGCTGGCCAGGCCAGCGCAACCTCGTAGTGCGCAAGAGTTTTGCCACTATAGAAACTGTGTCGGGGCGAAAAAATGCTTCCCTGCGAGCATGTCAAATATTTAATGGTTCGCCAACAAGGCTTTCCTTTTATATTTACAGCTCCACCCCAATAGTTTTTTTGATTTTATGCAAAAACGTTACAAAAGCGGGTTCGCTGCTCTGGACGAACTGACGGCCGCCGGCCGCCGGTTGCGCCGGACCGGGGCCCTGGCCTTGGCCGCCCTGGGC
>NZ_BAAGZM010000649.1:0-2286 GCF_054778495.1 Hymenobacter agri | reverse complement strand
GCCACGCCCGCCCCCGACCCCAAAACCATTCCGGCCAGCGCCGCCGGCAACGCGGCCGCCATTCTGGCCCGCCCGCAGGTACCCATCCTGTGCTACCACCAGATTCGGGACTGGACGGCCCGCGACTCGAAGGGCGCCAAGGACTATATCGTGCCCATCGCGCAGTTCAAGGCCCAGATTAAGATGCTGGCCGACAGCGGATACCACACCATCTCGCCCGACCAGCTCTACGCCTACATGACTACCGGCGCCAAGCTGCCGAGCAAGCCCATCATGCTCACCTTTGATGATACTGACCTCGACCAGTTCACCATTGCCCGGCCCACGCTGGAGCAGTACGGCTACAAAGCCATGTACTTCGTGATGACCGTGAGCCTGGGCCGCCCGCACTACATGACTAAGGCCATGGTGAAGCAGCTTTCCGACGAGGGCAACGTCATCGGCTCGCACACCTGGGACCACCACAACGTGAAGAAATACCAGGGTAAGGATTGGGAAACCCAAATCGACAAGCCCACCAAAACGCTGGAGGAAATCACGGGCAAGAAAATCGTGTACTTCGCTTACCCCTTCGGCCTCTGGAACCCGCAGGCCTTCCCCGAGCTGAAAAAGCGCGGCTTCGTGGCCGCCTTCTCGCTGGCCGAAAAGCGCGACCAGAACGACCCGCTTTTCACCATCCGCCGCATCATTGCCAGCGGCTACTGGAGCCCGAAAACGCTGCGCAACAACATTGTGCAGTCGTTTTAGTGAACTCGGCATCGTCCAAAAAGAAACCCGGCCGCATAGTGACCGGGTTTCTTTTTGGACGATGCCGAGTTCACCAAGCCCTAGCCTACTTTAGCCCTTTCAGTACCTCCTTGGCGTTGCTCACGTGGTCGGTGGCGCCACTCAAGGAATTGAAGATGTGCTGAATAATGCCTTCTTTGTCAATCACAAATGTGACGCGGCCGGGCAGCAGGCCCAGCAGGGCGCGGGGCACCTCGTAGAGCTTGCGCACCTTGCCGTCGGTATCGGCCAGCAGTTCGAAGGGCAGGCGATGCTTTTGCGTGAACTTCTGGTGCGACTGCTCGCTGTCGGAACTGATGCCGACGACTTCGGCCCCAAGGTCTTTAAAATCTTCGTACTGGTCGCGGAATGAGCAGGCCTCGGCGGTGCAGCCGGGCGTATCGTCTTTGGGGTAGAAATACAGCACAACGTGCCGGCCGCGTTGGTCGGCCAGGCGAAACGACTGGCCGGAAGTGGTACGAAGCGTGAAATCGGGGGCGGGCTGACCTACCTGGAGCATCGGGGTTTGAATAATTTGAGGCCGCAAAGTACGGCCGGCGTAAGGCTTTGCGATTGGAGGCGTCATCTTTGTGCTCCTATTAGCTCACTTGCCTTCATGTCGCAGCCCCGCATCAGCGTTATCATTCCGGCCCACAACGAAGCGGGAGCTATTGCACTGGTTTTATCTGAAATCCCGAAAGGCCTTGTCCATGAAGTCATTGTGGTCGACAATAACTCGACCGACGACACCGGGGCCATTGCCCGCGCCAACGGCGCCACCGTGCTGCATGAGCCGCGGCCGGGCTACGGCTACGCCTGCCTGGCTGGCATGGCCCACGCTTTTGGGGGCAATAAATCCGAATGGCCCGACCTCGTCGTATTTCTCGACGGCGACCATTCCGACTTCCCCGAACAAATGCCCGAACTCCTGGCCCCGCTGCTGCGCGGCGAAGCCGACCTCGTGATTGGCTCTCGGGCGCTGGGCGAGCGCGAAAAAGGCGCGCTGCTGCCCCAGCACCGCTTCGGCCACTGGCTGGCGGCTTTCCTGCTCAACCTGCGCTACGGCGGCCAGGTCACCGACCTGGGCCCCTTCCGGGCCGTGACGACGCCGGCCCTTCTGGCCATCGGCATGGAAGACAAAACCTACGGCTGGACGGTGGAAATGCAGGTAAAGGCTGCCCGCCTGGGCCTGCGCACCGTAGAGGTGCCCGTGCGCTACCGCAAGCGCATCGGCACGAGCAAGGTATCGGGCACGGTGCGCGGCACCATCGGGGCCGGCTACAAAATTCTCTGGACCATTTTTAAATACTGGTAGGCCGGGCTCGCGGGCCGGGCTGCCGCTGCTGTTTTCGCTTTGTTGCACCCCTACGTTTCTGATTTCCGATGGTAGTGCTGCCCGTTGTGCTGGTAGCGCTCTACGGCCTGTGCCTGCTGTTTATTCTGGGTTTTAGCGCGGGCCAATGGCAGCTCACGCGGCTGGCGCAGCGGGCCTACGGGCGCGGGTTGCCGGCCACGCCAGAC
>NZ_BAAGZM010000648.1:0-2290 GCF_054778495.1 Hymenobacter agri | reverse complement strand
CACCAGCACCACGGGCCGGCCGCGCAGGTCGGGCGCGTCGCGCTGCTCCACGGAGGCGTAAAACGCGTCCATGTCGAGGTGAATAATCTTGCGAAAAGCGGCGGGGTTCACAAAAAGGCAGCGCAGTATATTTAGCCGGACGAAGTTACCAGCCGCTGCACCAGCGGCGCTCATTTCCGGCTTTCGCTCCTGCCCCTATGCTCAGCCGCCACGCTTGGCTCACCGTCTTATTTTGTTTGTGGGGCTTGGTTGCGGCTGCGCAGGTGCCGGCCGCCGCCGGCCTCGCGGTCAGCATTGTGCCCCTTTCCTACGCCCATGATGGCATTGCGGCTACGATTTATGCCCGGCAGTTCCACGTCATTCTGCACAACACATCCGACCATTCATTCAGATATGGGATGAGCAGTACAGCTGGGGCTATTACGGGCTATTTTTTGAAATTACCTCCTTGCAGGATGGCCGTAAGCAAGTCCTGAAAAAATTGCCCGGGATTTGGGAAAAGAACGTTCCTGCGTATTTCAGCATTGCCCCGCAAGGCTTTTTCGTATTCGACGTTGATTTCTCGGGCGAGGGCAAGTGGCCAGCGTGGCCGGCAGTTTTTTCCAAAAAACCGCACGGCCCCGATAAGCTTGACTGCGTGCTGCGCGCGGTTTATTCTATCGAACCGGATGACTGGTCCCGCAAGCTGCACGTCTGGACGGGGACTGTTTCATCCAGCGAGCTGCACTGCACCCTCTATCCCTGAGGCTTGAAGATTAAGCCGTTCGCGGGTCCTGAAGCATCTGCCGGAGCGGCCCGAAACGGCCTTCACGGCGGGCAAAAAACCACGGCCCCGGCTTTTCCAAACGGGGTGTCCGGCTGCTACCCAAACGCCCGTTTGCGCTAACCTTTGCACTGATACTTGATTGACATTCAGCCATTACCAAAAAAAGAGCTGACGCATTTTTTTGACGTGGGCAATGGATTTCATGTTGTTTTCTCTTTTTTCATGCCCTACCTTAGCTTCATCTTCGGATGGGAGAAACTGAGACGTTGGCCAAGTGAAAATCTGTGATTTTGACTAATAGAGCGGGATTTGCTAGCCAAGTCTGGCCGACTAATGGCCGAATTTTATACATTATTCAACTATTAACAAGAAAATAATCTTATTAAATATTTGCTTATTGCCAAAAATTAGTTTAAGTTTGAATTACCAATCCTTGTGGGGTGGCGGAACTGGCAGACGCGCTAGCCTATCTCGCTAGTACATTAGAGGTTCGAGTCCTCTCTCTACAGCAAAAAACGTCCTTAGCATCACGCTAGGGGCGTTTTTGTGTTTACGGGGCATACTCCGGGGCATGTTGAGGCATTTTCTAATGATTCCTTCCAAAAAGAAAAGGAAAATCAAAATGAAGTTGTTTTGCAACACCGTTAATTATAACTATAACACAGTTGCAAATTGGCAACCAGTGCTTATCTTGCAAAAGAGCACAACATCTGCTGATACCTCCCTGCCCCTCGGCTACCGTAGCCGCATGACATTAACTCATCGCCCCTTGCCGCCCCACCAGTGGGCAAGCGCCGTGAAGGCCGTGTACCGGCGCGACCCTGACCTGCTCACGCGCTGGCACGTCATTGCCCCGTGTACGCTGGCCGAAGCCGTCACCGACACCGTGGAGGCCCTGCGGGGATGCGGGGACGACTTCGTGCTCTACGGGCTGCAACTGCCGGGGGTGGATGGATTCGTGGGCATGGTGGGGGTGGAGCACGAAAGCAACTACCTCGTCACGTTCGGGCTGGGCCGGGAGTACCGCACCCCGGCCTTAGTGGCGGAACTTGCCGGACTCATCAATGCCATATTAAAAAACAACACAGCCGCTTGGAGTTGGCTTTACTCCCACAACCTGCCGGCCTGTGACTTCATTGCCCGCCTCGGCTTTACCGCCGTCGCTGACCCCGTTCTACACCCTAAAACCAACCGCCCCATCATTCTCCACTCTAAAACACCTTAGCGATGCCGGCCGGAGGCGCAATTACCACAGCAATTATCGGGCTTGGAACCGCAGGCTACAAAGCCTACCAGGCCCATCAACAGCAGAAGAAAGCCGACGAACTGCGGCTGCAAGATTCTTCGACACCCGAAGAACGCGAACAGCTTGCCATGTCCCGGCAGGCCGCCGGTACTTCGCGCCTGCTTGGCATGGGTGGAATGCAGAATCGCCTCGGCATGGTGCAGGCCGGGGCGTTGCAGAACGCCCGCCTCGGCGCGGCTTCGGGCGCGGATTTTCTCGCCGCCGCCGGAGCCGCTGCC
>NZ_BAAGZM010000647.1:0-2303 GCF_054778495.1 Hymenobacter agri | reverse complement strand
GCGGGGCCGTCACGAACACCACGCCCAGCAGCAGGGCCACGGCGGCGGGCAGCACCCACACAGCCGTGTCGGTCTGGTGCTTTTCGCGCAGGTTCAGCCAGTGCTTCACGCCGGCCGTGCCCAGCGTGATGGCCGCCAGAATGGCCCACGGATACGAGTGTCCGAAGGTGCTGGGGAAGTGGTTGCTCACCATCACAAACAGCACCGGCAGCGTGAAGTAGTTGTTGTGCAGCGAGCGCGCCAGGGCGTTTTTGCCCAGCGTGGGGTCGAGCGGCGTGCCTTCGGTAGCGGCCTTCACCATGGCCTTCTGGGCCGGAATAATGGTAAAAAACACGTTGCCTACCATCAGAGTGCCCAGCATGGCCCCGAAGTGGATGTAGGCCGCGCGCGCGCTGAATACCTGCGCGTAGAAGTAGGCAAACCCCGTGGCGAGAATGAAGCCCACGACCTTGAACCACGGGCTGCGCACAAACTCGGTGCGGCACAGCCCGTCGTAAATCAGCCAGGCCGCCACGAACGAGCCCACGCCGATGCCCACGCCCGCCAGCGGCGAAATGTCGAGCACCCGCGGGTCAATCAGCATCGAGCTGGCGTTGAAGTAGTACACCACAAACAGCAGGCTGAAGCCCGAAAGCCAGGTGAAATAGGCTTCGTACTTAAACCAGTGCAGACTTTTGGGAATGACTTTGGGCGCGGTCTTGTATTTCTCCAGGTAATAAAACCCGCCGCCGTGCACGGCCCAGAGGTTGCCGGCCAGCTCCTCGCGCACGTTGTCGGTGCGGTTGAGGGCATTTTCGAGGAACACGAAGTAGAACGAGGCCCCAATCCAGGCAATGCCGAAGGTGATGTGCATGAGGCGCACCACGATGTTGAGCCACTCCATGATGTGGCCCGCCCAGGGCGAGTCGCGCGCCAGCACGTAGCCAATGCCCACCGCCGCCAGCACCGCCAGCAGAATCAGCGCATACGAGTAGCCTTCGAGCGTGAAGCCGTTGTCGCCAACTACGCCGCCACCGGGCCGCGTTTTAGCCACGCGCTGCAAGGCGAAAATGACGCCCAGCAACAGCAGAAACGCCAGCAGCAGGGCAAATAAAGTAACCGTTTGAATCATGGGGGGAAGCGTGAGGGAGGGAATTCTGGGGATAGGGTAGGAGGATTTTACTAATTCAGAACGTCATGCTGCGCTTGTCGAAGCATGACGTTCTTTCATTTCGCCAATTAATTAAACTGGGAAAAAGCCCCCAATTTAGCGTCAAATTCCCTACTCATGTCAACACTTACTTTGCGCAGCCAGCGCGTGGTCACGCCCGAGGGCGAGCGCGCCGCCACCATCCTCATCGAAAACGGCCGCATCAGCGCTCTGCTGCCCTACGAGGCCGAGGTGGCCGGCGAAGTAATGGACGTGGGCCACCGCGCCATTCTGCCCGGCGTGATTGACCCACACGTGCACATCAACGAGCCCGGCCGCACCGATTGGGAAGGCTTCAACACGGCCACCCGCGCCTCGCTGGCCGGCGGCCTCACCTCGCTGGTCGATATGCCGCTGAACTCCGCGCCGGTCACGACTTCGGTGGCGAACCTGGCGCTGAAAAAGGCCGCCACCCGGGGCCAGCTGCACTGCAACGTGGGGTTCTGGGGCGGCGTGGTGCCAGGCAACGCGGCCGAGATTGAGCCGCTGATTGCGGCCGGCGTGCTCGGCTTCAAGGCCTTTCTCACGCATTCGGGCATCGACGATTTTCCGAACGCGACGGAGGAGGATTTGCGCCGCGTGATGCCGATTCTGGCGAAGCACCAGCTGCCGCTGCTGGTGCACTGCGAACTGTCCGAAGACAACGACGACTGGAAGCAGCACGACCACCGCTCGTACCCGAACTACCTGGCTTCGCGACCCAAAAAGTGGGAAGACGATGCCATCGCCATGATGATTCGCCTGTGCGAGGAAACCAGCTGCTGGGTGCACATCGTGCACCTGTCGTCGGCCGATTCCATCGCGCCCATTGCGGCGGCCCGCTCGCGCGGCCTGCCCCTGACGGTAGAAACCGGTCAGCACTACCTCTACTTCAACGCCGAAGACATCCGGGACGGCCAGACGCAGTTCAAGTGCGCGCCGCCCATCCGGGAGCGCGAAAACAACGACCAGCTGTGGGCCGCTCTGCAGGCCGGCATCATCGACTTCGTGGCCACCGACCACTCGCCCGCGCCGCCCGACCTCAAGCAGCTCGCCAGCGGCGATTTCACCACTGCCTGGGGCGGTATTGCCTCGCTGCAGCTGGCCCTGCCGGTGCTCTGGACGGCCGCCCGCC
>NZ_BAAGZM010000646.1:0-2308 GCF_054778495.1 Hymenobacter agri | reverse complement strand
GGCCGAGTCGGCTGGGGTGGGCGCCGCCGTAGCCATGGCGGCAGTGGCGGTTGCTACCGGGGCCGGTGCGGGTTTGGGAGCTGCTGCCGCTACCGACCGGTCTTCGAGGGTTTGCTGGCGGGCAGTTTTGGTGAGTGGCAGCGTGGGCAGCGCATACTGCGGGTACACGTACAGCAGGTCGCGGGCCTGCGCCGGAGCCACAAATACCAGCGCGGTGCTTTGGGGGTTGTAATCGAAATCCTGGGTGTTGGGTAGCCAGTTGCTGGCCAGCGTGCGCTGCCTGGTTTTGAAGGAGTAGCGGTAGAGGGCGCGCACCCCGCTTTCTTCGCCGAGGTAGAGAATCTCGTCGTCGGACAGCGCGCGGGGGCGGGTTTCGTTCGAGATGGTGCTTACCAGCGTTTCCACGGGCAGGGTGCGGCCGTCGAGGTGATATGTGAACAGGTCGTAGTTATTCACCACGTTCTGAAAGGTGGCCGGCCTGGGGCGGCCCAGCGAGTCGAGGTAGCGGTTCGAGCTGAATACCAGGCTTTGGCCGTTGGGCAGAAACACCGGCTGCACGTCGTCGAACAGGTCGTTGGTGAGCTGCTCAACTTTGCGGCTGCCGGCCCGCAGAATGAACAAATCATTCTGCCCGTCGCGCACCGCGCTAAATACCAAGGCCTTGCCATCGGGCGAGTAGCTCATGCTCAGCACCTGGTCGAAGCCCGAAAAGATGGACTCAGGCCGCGAAAACCGGATGGCCTGGCGCACTCGCGTCAGCAGGCCGCGGCCGTCGGCATCGTAGAGGTGCAGGCCCATTTCGCCGTGGCGCATCTCGGCCACGGCCACCTGGCTGTTGCCGCGCCAGGCCACCAGCGGCAGGCGGGTTTCCACCTGCTGGTCGGGGGTTTTGTAGCCGCCGCGGCGCAGAATGCGGCGGTGCTTGCCATCGCGGTCCATCACCATCACCCGGTAGCGGCCGCCCTCATTCTGGGCGTAGGCCACCAACTGGCCATTGGGGCTGATGACGGGCTGCGAAAACACGTCGGCGTGGCGGTTGCGGCCGCTTTGGCGGTACTGGGCATCGGGCTCCACCAGCGTGGCCACTGGCTGGCCGTTCAGGTCGCGGTAATACGTGAGCCAGTCTTTCAGAAAAACTTTATACGGCACGTTCAGCGACGAGCTGATGCCCACCTCGATGTCGCGCGTGATGCGGGTCAGGTTCAGAATGTTCTGAATGGTGGTGTAGCCGTAGCGCTCGGCCACGTAGTTCCAGATGCTCTGGCCGGCCAGCGTGGAATTGCGCAAAAAGAACGGGGCCGTGCGGTTGCCGGTAGGGTAGCGCTTGGTCATGTCGCGCATGTAGCCGTCCATGTCCACGCTCCAGCCCTCGGCGGCGTATGCCGAGGCCCCGCCGATAAACCAGTCGGGCAGCTGCAGCAGGTAGCTGCTTTGCAGCACTTCCTTCAGCGAGCCGCCATACATCATATCGTTAAGCAGCACCTGGGTAAGCTGGGTACTGAGCTCGCGCTTGAACTCGGTTTCCTGGCCCCCGAAGGCAATCTGCACCTTGCTCATGCGCGCCAGCGGGGTTTCGCCGCCGTTAATCTGCTGCTGCGTGGCCGTGAGGCCGATGTTGCTCTGGCGCAGGTCGCCCACCGAGTTATAAAGCAGCAGCGTAGTTTTCGAATACGGGTAGTAGCCGATGAGCGCCGTAATGCGTCCCAGCTCTTTCTCGGCGTACTCGGCGGCCCGGCGGGCGCTGCCCTCCCCGCCCTGGTAATAGAGGATATTAAAATTCTGGGTGGTGAACTGCCGCCAGGCGGGCTGCTTGTATTGCACCCGCACCCGGCCAAAGGGCTCCTGCGCCGTTTGGGCCTGCGCGGCCGGGGCCAGCAGGGCAGCCGCCAAGCCCAATAGTCCTGTCAAAGCAACCTTCACGAATACGGAATTAGTCATAGTAGCAGGGCAACGAGCAAAAGCAAAAAATTAATCCGTTGGAGCCGAAAAAAATTCCCACTCAGGAACAAGTCCCTTGGTGGCCGGGCGGAGGCTGCATTGGGCCGGGCAAGGTAGGAGTGAAAAGCAGATTTCCAGTCGGATTGTTACTTCGGCCGCGTACCCGGCTTACCCTGCTCCGGCCGGCTGCAGAGCGTTGTAGCGCTGCACGCTGGCCTCGGGCCACAGCGGGGCGCTGCCTTCCAGCCAATCGGCCAGCAGCGTAGCCAGGCGCGGGGCCAGCATTACGCCTTTCGAGCCATACCCGCCGCAGAAACTCAGGTGGGGCACGGTAGGGTGGGGGCCGATAAGCGGCCGGCGGTCGCGTACG
>NZ_BAAGZM010000645.1:0-2315 GCF_054778495.1 Hymenobacter agri | reverse complement strand
GCGGCGGCGTCGAGCTGACCAGCGGCGGCCAAGGCGTCAGCTTTGCGCAGCAGGTAGCTGCCCGAAGGCCCTTGCTGGCAGAACTTGGCCGCCGCCGGCCCGGCACCCAGTCCTAGCAACATCAGCAAGCCAGGCAAAACCAGCCGAGGAAGCACAACAGCGAAACAGGTTTGCAATTGGGGTCTCATATTTTTCAAATTAAAAATGCTGATAACCGAATTTTGACTGCAACCACCAGTGCCCGTGCCAACCTAACAGGTGCCGTGCCGGCTAGCGCCACGACATCAGGCCCCAGCCGCCGCTGATGCGGCCGCCGTCGGGGCGGCGCGGCCACACGTCGGCGTCGTTTTCCAGCATCACCGGCGTGGTGCCGGTGGTGGGCACCACGGCAATGGCCGAGTAGTAGGTGATTTCAAACGTTTTATAGCACCACGTCGCCACGTATTTGCCGTCGGGCGACCACGTAGCCGGGCCCTCCTGGCTGTTGCTGGCATTGGTGAGCTGGCGCAAGCCGCTCCCGTCGGGGTTCACCAGCCACAGGTGATTGTTTTGCACGAAGGCAATGCGGCTGCCGTCGGGGCTCGCCGAGGGCAGGATGGGCGTAGGATTGGTGGACACCCCCGCCAGCCGGGTGGGCGTGATGGTGCCGCCGGCCAGGGTGGCCAGGTACAGTCCGGCCTTGGCGCTGGGTGTGGTCGGCGCCGAGTGGCTGATGCCCGAATCGTAGTCGCCGGCCAGCAGCAGGCGGCCGTCGGGCAGCCAGCTCGGGCTGAAGTAGTTGGCAATGCCCGCCACGTAGTTGCCGCTCATATCGACCACCACCGTGCCGTAGCCGAATGTGATGGGGGCTTGGAAATAATAACCGATGTAAGTGAAGGCGATTTTGGTGCCGTCGGGCGACACGCGGGGGCCAAGGATGGACGAGGACACCTTCGAATCGAACACGACCCGAATCTGGTTGCCCGCCGCGTTGATGACTTCCAGCCGGCTGCCGCTGTAGGCCTTGTTGATGTACAGCGTCGAGCCATCGGCCAGGCGGGTGGGCTCGTAGCCCGCCGCGAAGCGCACATCGGCCTTGTCGGCAAACGTGTACTGCTTCAAATCGCCGGCGTAGTCGTGCACCAGCGTGCCCGTCCACGCTGCCGAGCCGGTAGTAGGGTCGGCGGGCGTGACGCTTTCTTTTTTACCGCAGCCGCCTAGGAGCAAGCCCGTCAGCAGCGAGCAGAGTACCATTTTTTTCATACGAATTGAGAAAAGTAACCAGATGGAAACAGCCGCGGGCTACCCGCCCCGCGTGGGCAGTTGATTGGCCGAAATCTACCGGCCGCTTACCTTGCAGAATGGGAAAGTCGAGCAACCCCGCCGGTAAATCGATGAGTGGTGGTTTACGTCGACCAACCCGCCCGGCCATTCTTTTCGTCCCATGTCTGCCCCCATTCCCTGCCGCTGCTTAGTGCTTGACGACGACCTGCTGGTGCGCGACCTCGCGGCGTCGTTCGTGGCCCGGGTGCCGTCGCTGGCGCTGGCCGGCACCTTCGATGCCCCGCTGCCCGCCTTCGAATACCTGGCCCGCGAGCCCGTCGATTTGCTGATTGCCGACATCGAAATGCCCCAACTCAGCGGCCTGGAACTGGTGCGGGCGCTGCGCCAGCCGCCCCTGGTCATTTTTATGACGTCGCACCCCGAATACGCTCTTCCTTCCTACGACCTCGACGCGGTTGATTTTCTGGTGAAGCCCCTGCGGTTCGACCGGTTTCTGCGCGCCATCGACAAGGCGCTGTTGCTGCTGCGGGCCCGCACGTTGCACGCCGAAGCGCCGCCCGGCCCGGCGGCAGAGGCCGATACCTTCTTCATCCGCACCGAGTTTCAGTACCTGAAGCTGCACTACGCCGAGGTGGCGTACATCGAAGCCATGCGCGATTTTGTGAAGGTGCACCTGCTCGACGGCACGGTGCACATCACCCTGGTAAGCTTGAAGCACATGGAAGCGCAGCTGCCGCCCGCCTTCTTCGTGCGCACCCACCGCTCGTTTCTGGTGAATGCCCGGCACATTGCCGCCGTCACCAACCAGGAGGTTCGCATTGGCAAAGTCGAAGTGCCCCTGGGCACTACGTACCGCGAGGCCGTGCTGGCCCAGGTGGTGCAGCAGCGCCTGGTCAGCCGTCATTCCCCCCCCGTCAAGCCCGATTAGCCGGGCATGTTTTCGAGCTGCTGCGCCACCGTTGCGGCTGGTACTGCGGCCGCAGGCAGCACCAGCGTGAACGTACTGCTGCGCACCGGCCAGGAGCTGGCCACCCGCTGCTGGCCGCCGTTGG
>NZ_BAAGZM010000644.1:0-2324 GCF_054778495.1 Hymenobacter agri | reverse complement strand
GGGCGCAGTCGGCGGCCTGTTCGGGCACGTGCACGGCCGGGGCCAGGCGGTAGCTGATGACCACCGCCACCACGCCCTGCTTGGCCAGCCGGCGCCCCACGAAGCTATAGAGGTTTTTGCTGCCGCTCGTCCAGCTGCCGCCGTGAATGAACAGCACCACCGGGTAGCGGGCCGAACTGGGCTGCGCGTTTTTGGGCGCGTACACATCGAGCAAGTGGCGCTCCTTGTCGAAGTCGGGAGCCGAAGCAGCCACGTACGGGATGTCTTTGGTGCGGTGGCTAGGGCGAGCCATCGCATATTCGGTGGCCAGTACCACGGCCACCGCCGCCAGCAGCAGGGCTACCGGCGATAATAACAGAAAACGACGCATAGAGGAATGAAGAAGCTACTGCCCGCAGCCGGCGCAGTAGCCGCACCTACGCCGGGCAAGCGGCTACAGTTTGCCTCAACCATAGCAGCGGCCGGCTTCACGGCTTGGCAGCGTTGGCTTTATCTTTGCCAGAACCGGCGCTGGCTGAATATTTTGCCCACCGACTTTCCTCGCTCTTTACGTCAAATCCGTGTCAATCTCTGCTTCTGTAAAATCTATTTCGCAAGCCTTGGCCGCGCTGGTTGTGCTCGGGCTGCTGGGAGCCGCTCCGGCCCAGGCTCAGCGGAAAAGCCGTACCAGCGCCGCCAACGCCGATGGTAGCTTGGTCACCACCACGGCCCCTTCGCCCCGCGTTGCCCGCCTGCAGCCGCTGTTTGGTGGCCTTACCGCCGCGCAGGCTACCCAGGTTATCGGCGAAGCCCAGCTCAAAGCCATTGCCGCCAGCTTCGCCTCGCCGGCCGAAGCCAGCGCCTTTTTCGCCAATAAGGGCTTCGAATACCTGAGCGAAAACAAGCCCGACACCGCTACTTACCGCTTCAACCTGGCCTGGCTGCTCGACCCTAATAATGCCGACGCCTACCGCGGCCTGGGCATTGTGGCCAGCGCCCAGCCCACCCCCGATGCCGCCATTGCCCTGCTGGGCACCGGCCTGGCCCTGGCCCCTGCCAACGGCCTGCTGCTAAGCGACCTTGGTACCAGCCACCTCATCCGCTACGGCCAAACGAAGAAGAAGAAGGACCTGACCACCGGCCTCGACCTGCTGCAGCGCGCCACCACCCTGGCCCCCAACAACGCCACCGCCTGGCAGGAGCTGGCCCGCGGCCTCTACTACCAGGAGAAGTACGCCGATGCGTGGGCTGCCGTGCACAAAGGCCAGTCCATCAGCCCCGGCAGCCTCGATTTCAACCTCATTTCCGACCTGCTGGCCAAGCAGCCCGACCCGCAGGGCACGTTTAAATAAGCCCGCTGCTGTACCGATTTCAGGGTCGGCTACGTTAGGGCCGGGCAGGCGGCCCTTTACCATTTATCGAACGTATGCATTTACGAGCATTTGCCCTGGGCCTGATGGCCACTGCCGCCCTTGCGGCCCGGCCCGCTGCCGCCCAGCACCAGCGCCAGGTGCGCTACTTCAACCACCAGGGCCGCCCCTACTACCGCGGCCCGCTGCACCTCACGCTGGCCGGCGGCACCGGCCTCTACAACGGCGACCTCGGCAACAGCCCCGGCGACAACTTCTATGGGCCGGCCGTTAGCCTGGGGGTGCTTTATCGTCTTACGCCCCATCTGCACCTGGGCAGCGAGGGCAGCTACATCTCGCTGGGCGCCCGCGACCACCTGCGCGAGCGCGGCCTGGCTTTCACCAGCCAGAACGGTTTGGGCACTGTGTTTCTGCGCTACGACCTGCTGGCCGACGAATCGGTATTTGCCGCTTCCAACGCCGAAGCGCCCATTTTTCAGGTGTATGTGCAGGGTGGCGCGGGCCTGCTGCTCTACAACCCCCAGGCGTACCTGGGCACCAGCCGCCCCGGCGACGGCACCTCTTATTTCGCCCCCGAGCGCAACGACTATCCTGCCATGGCCGGAGCTTTCCCGGTGGGCGCGGGCTTCAGCGTACACCTGTTCGACCGCTGGCGGGCGGGCCTCGAAGGCAACTACTACTTCACCACCACCGACCAGCTCGACGACATCAGCAATAAGCGCCTAGGCGGCGCCTCGGCCAATACCGACGGCTTCGGCACGGTCATGCTGAAGGTGGAGTATTCGCTGGAATAGCCCTCTTCGAAAATTTCAGCAATGAAAAAGCCCCGCAGCAATACTGAGGGGCTTTTTCATTGCTGAAACCATCATACCTCTATTCTACGACGAGCTTTTTGACGAAGCCGCCGGCCCCGCCCACCTGCACGTGCACCAGGTACAGGCCCGCCGGCCAGCCAGCCGTGGGCAGGCGCAGCGC
>NZ_BAAGZM010000643.1:0-2326 GCF_054778495.1 Hymenobacter agri | reverse complement strand
GGCCCGCCCAAGCCGCCCGGCGCCCCCAAAGCGCCCAAGCCCGCCGGCCCCGACCCCCTGCAGCAAATCAATGACCTGATGCGCCGTCTGGGCTGGGTACTCGACCTGCGCGTGGGGGGCAAAACCTACGTTACGTTTGGGGTGCAGCGCACGCCCAAAATCACGCTCAACGCCGTGCTGGGTAAGATTGGCTCGTTTTTTAAATAGCCGGCTGCCGCGAGGAGTAACTTTTAGGCAAAAACCGGCCGGAATGCAACTAATTCCGGCCGGGGTAGTTTCGTAGCTACACCTCTGGCGCTCTTCCCATGAACCCCGATTCCGAACGCGATAACCGGATTAGCGCCCGTCGGCGGGCGTCCTCGTTTGGGCGCATCGAGCGCCTGCCGCCGTTGTTGGTGGCGGGCTACCTGGGGATGCTGGCCATTGCCATCATGTTCGCCATTCTGCTGGCCGCCTACGTGCAGGCGCGCGTTCACAGCGGCGTGCCGACCGGGCTGTACGCCCTGCCGCGCTATTTTTCGCTGAGTACCATCGTGCTGCTTATCAGCAGCTACACCATGGCGCAGGCTCCTCGTCTCTACGCTCAGGACGACCTGGCCGGCCTAGCGCGCTGCCTGGGGGCTACGCTGCTGCTGGGCAGTGTTTTTGCCGGGTTGCAGGTGCTGGGCTGGCGCGAGCTGCTGCAGAATGGGGTGGCATTCCGGGGCGAAGGGAGCCGCAGCAGCGGGCAGTTTCTGTACCTTATCTCGGGCTTGCATGTGGCGCACCTGCTGGGCGGCATGCTGCTGCTGCTGGCCATTGTGTTGCGGGTGGCCCACGCCGAGCGCGATGCCGTGCGGACACTGGTTTTTATTCGCAACCCTTATTATCGCCGGGTGTTGCGCCTGCTCGGTACTTACTGGCACTTCATCGATGTGCTTTGGGTAGTGCTGTTCGGTGTGTTTCTGTTTATGTATTGAGTTTCGGAAGCGGCCAGCAGCAAGGCTTTTTGGTGAAAAAGTAGAGCGGTGCTTAAAAAGTGGTGCCGATTAACTGCCAGCAGGCCAGTCTGCTGCGGCTCTGATGGCCAGCCAGTAGCCTGGGCCGCGGATTAGGGCTTCACCTCCAGCCAGCCTTTGAATTGGCGGCCATCGGTGTAAGTGGCCAGGTAATAGTAAGTGCCGGCCTGGCCTTGGCCCGACCAGCGAAACTCCCGGTCAGCGGACTCAAACACGGGCTGGCCCCAGCGCGAAAACACCTGGATGCGGGCAAATCGGTTGTCGCAAAAATCCACCGGCAGCTCGGGTAGGCGGAATTCGTCGTTCTGGCCGTCGCCATTAGGCGTGATGATGTTGTAGAGCTTAAGTACGGGCGAAGAGGGCGCTTCCACCTCAAAGCGCACCGTCTGCCGCTGGGGGAGCGGGCGGCAGGTGGCGTCGAGCAGCTGAAAGGTTACGTCGAGCGGGCGGTGCAAATTCACCGCTCCGCAGTTCACGTCCCACTCGAAAGTGCCGGAAGCCTGGCCTGCCCCGTTGCGCGCCGCGAAGCGCATACCCGCCTCGGCCAACGTAAAATTTTCGCTGCCGGCCGTCAGCGTCAGATTGTCGCCATCGGCATCCGTGCCCGTAAAATCGAGCGAAAACGTGGCGCCCAGCGGTAGGCGTACCAGTGGGGGCTCGCCTGGCTTGGCCGCCGGCGGTAGCGGTACCGTTGGGCGCAGTGTTGGCGGCGTATTGGCGTAGCGCACCACCACGGCTACATTCAGCGTGGCCGTCTGGCGAACACCGCACGGCGACGTGACGGCCGTGAACTGAAACTGCCGCAACGAATCGCCGGCCAGCACCCGGCAATCAACCGGCCAGCGAAACTGTGCCTGCAACGGATTGGCCGGGCCGGCCGGTGTGAGGGTAGCGCCGAGGTCGCTTGGCGCAAAGCCCTGGCCAGTAAGCTCGAGCTGCACCGGCTGGTTGAACGGGGCCGCGGCCTGCACATCGAAGCTGACTACCTGGCCCACTCGCACAACCAGCGGCTGGGTGGTGGGCGCAGTACTGCTCAGGGTGGGCGGCCCGCCGGGTGGCGGGGCCGAAACGAACGATACGCGTACGGTGTCGCGCTTGGGCAGGCTGCACCCATCGTCGGCCACTATCACGTCGAGCTGCCACACCTGGCCGCGGCTGTCGAGGCAGTCCGGAAAGCAGAGCACGCTGCTCAGCGTGTCGGGCTGCCCGGCGGCGTGCACCACGCCAGTGCTGGCGGTAGCAAATGCGGGCAGCGGCCCGCTGAAATTCACCGGCCGCAAGGCCAGCGTGAGACGGGAATTCGGGTCGGGGTCGGTGAAGCGCACGCG
>NZ_BAAGZM010000642.1:0-2332 GCF_054778495.1 Hymenobacter agri | reverse complement strand
GGCGGGCTGCAGGCGCAGTCCCACTCCGCCGAAGGTTTCGGCCAGGCCCGCGACGGGCGTGCGGCGCACTTCCACGCGGCCCAGCACGTAGCTGGTTTCGGTTTCGGAGAGGTTGGCCAGCGGGTCGAGCTTGATGCGGAACGGGCCGGTGTTAAGGATACCGCTCAGCATCTGCACGCCGTTATACACCTCGGCGTCGTCGGAGAAGGTTTTCACGCCGCCGCCGTTCACTTCGAGGTTGAAATAGAGGCCGCCGCTCACCAACTGGTTGCCGGCCCCGGTCAGCTTCACCTTGCCCGTCGAGCAGTTGAACTGCCCGCTGTTCAGCATGTTGCCTTTGATTTCGATGTCGCCCAGGGTTTGGGCGAAAGTGCCGGTGTTGGTGAAGTTGCCGTTGATGAGAATGTCGCCGCCCGTGTGGTTGAGGATGCCCGCATTGTTGAGGTCGCCCAATACCACGGTCTGGCCGTTTTCTACTACCATCAGCTGGCCGCTGCTCACGTTGAACGACGAGAGAATGGTAGTGGCCTGGCTCACGAGGCTGTTCACGCCGCTCGTGCCGGTGTTACTCACGTTCGTCACGGTGTTGGCCGTGAGCTCGGAGCGGCCGCTGGCCACGCTCAGCGCCGTGAAGGCGGTGCTGCCCACGCCGGTGAGGCTCACTTCGCGCACCACGTTGTTCATCACTTCGTTGGTGAGCACGGTGCTGCTGCCGCAGCTCATCACAATGCCCCGGAAGTTCTGAGTACCGGCGTTGGTCCAGGTGCCGCCGGTAGCGCCGGCCGCCTGGCCTCCAATGAAGTTGCCGTTCACGGTGGCGTCGTTGGCCGTGGCCCCGGGGCGGAAATCGATGCCCGTTTGGGCCGTGATGGGCAGGGCCGCCGCGTTGTAATAAAAGCTGTTATTGCTGATGGTCCACTGGTTGCCGTTGCCAGCGTCGACCAGCACGCCCGTGCGGTTGAAGTTGAACAGCTCGCAGTTGGTGAGGCTAAAGCCGTCGTTTACGCCGCTGCTGCTGGCCGCGTACACGAGGTTGGCGGGCAGTTGCGCGGGGTCGGCGTTGCCCACGAAGCACTCGGTGAGGGTGTTATAGTCGTTGCCGGTTGTGGTGCCGCTGCCAATTACCACTACCCCGCTCGTGAGCAGCGTGTTGGAGCCCAGCACCGTGGCTTCGCGCACCACGTTGTAGCTGGCGTCGCCACCAAAGGCCACGGCCGGGGCCGTAAGGCTGGGCTGGCGCAGCGTGAGGGCCCGGGCCACCAGCCCGTTGTTGCCACTCAGCGTGGCGTAGGCGCTTCCCGCCCCAAACGTGAACGTGCCGGTGAGCACGGTCGTCACCCCGGCCGCGGGCCGAATGGTGAGGGTGTTTGCCGCGCTGCCGGTATTGGTTAGTAGCACGTCTTCAGTATACGTGGCATCGAGCAGGCGCAGCTCGTAGGCCTCGCCTAGCGTGGCAGGCACCGCCGCCAGCGCCGCCGCAATGGTCGGATAGTTAGCCCCGGGCGTAGTTCCTACCGTGTAGATGACGGCCGCCTGCGCCTGGCTGCCCAGCCCCAGGAACAGAACCAACGCACCCAACGAACGCATCAGCCGATTCCGGTGGCCCTGCTTGGTGTAACCGACTTGTGAACAAGAGACAATGTGTTTCATAACAGGGAGAAAGAGTGTGAATGGTTACCGTAAAAAGCTGGTCGTCCGGCGAGCCGTCACCCAGCAATAATTACATCGATTGATTAGGCAGCATCCGTATCGGAATTAATTTCCACCGAAAGCCACCTCACCAAAATGTAACTTATCAAATCTAACGCCGGGTTATCACGAAGCACAACAGCAAATGCAAGCGCCAGCCGGAATAGTAATATGAACAGCAAATTATATTGTTGCTATACCATTGATTTCGAACTTTATTACCATTATTTTTTTGTGCTTAGCGGGTAAATAACCCCTTAGCCAAATTCAGTCCTACCCCATCACAGGATTAATCAAAACAGTATTAATTATTGCACATTTTTATAACTTTACCAACTCAAACCTCCCACAGACTATCACTCGGAAATGAGATGGTTATTAAACCCCGTCAACTCCCCTTAATAAAACACAAAAAGGCCGCTACCTCAACAAGGTAGCGGCCTGCTCCGGATACGCTGGCAGTTGCCTGCTTCAGCGGCGACCAATGGGATAGGCGGGCTCGCAGTTGGCTACTTGCGCAACTTCCCAGGTATCAAGATTGAGCGCGCTGAGCTGGGCAAAAGCCGAGTTGTGCCGGTACACGCAGCCGCTGTCGAGGCCCAGCGCGCCGGGGCGCTGAGCGGCCTGGGTGCGCACCTGCGCC
>NZ_BAAGZM010000641.1:0-2334 GCF_054778495.1 Hymenobacter agri | reverse complement strand
CGAGCCCCGCCGGCCGGTGCCGCGCCGCGCTGCATGGCCCCGTTACCCCCGTACCCGCGCGCCGCGCAGTTGTTGGACGAGTTGATGGTCAAAGTGCCAAAGGGTACGTTTCCGCCACCTAGGCCCTCAATAGCGGTGATAGACTCATCGGTGGAATTGGCAAACTTCTGGTAAGAAAGCATGTTGGGCGCAGAGTTGTTGTCGTTGTAGACATAGGGCGCGACCCCTACGCTATACCCCAAAAACCGGTTGCCGGCCGGTTGGATGCTCAGCGTGCCCGGCGGGGGCACGCGGTAGGCCAGGGTGTTATTGCCGTTCACCACGGCGCTGGCGGCTACGGCAATGGCCTGGTAGCCCGGCGCGCCGGTGGAGTTGGTGAAGCTGTTGCAGCCCAGGTAGTAGTCGGGCGACGAGGTGCTGTTGTCGCGCACCTGCAGGCCGCGCCAGCAGTCGAGGAAGCTGTTGTTGAAAAAGTTGGCGCTGCTGCCGTTGCCCACGCTCAGGCCGTAGGTCAGGTGCTGGGCGTTCACGAGGCGCAGCTCGCCGTTGCAGGTTTCGTAGTAGAGGCCGGTTTGCTCTTTGTAGTTGGCCGGGTCGTCGCCGTGGTCGCCGTACACGTCGATGCCGGCGGTGCCCTGGTCAACGGTCCGCTCGGTGGCGTAGATGCCGTATACCTTGTCGGTGGCGGTGGTTTGGGCGGTGGCCGTGGGCGTGCCCACCAGCGAGATGCTTTGGGTTACGTTGAAGGTGCGCGTGGCGTCCTGGTCGAGCCACAGGCCCCGGCGGCGGATACCGCTCATCAGCCCGCCGAGGACGAGGTAGAAGCCGGTGGCCTGATTGGCCACGATGCCGTACACGGCACCGTCCACTACGTTGTAGTTCACTTCCACGTCCACGGCGTTGCCGAAGGTGGCGTCGCCGTCCACGGCCAGATGAACGGCCTCGTAGGTGGTGTATTGCGTGGCGGGCTGCCCGGCGGTGCCTTGGTACGGATAATACAGGTAACCGAGCGTCGACCGAATCGTGTTGCCGGTGAACCGGCTGGGATATGTACTTGATGACAGCTCACTCAGGTGATGACGGCCCGTGTCGTACAGGCCGTATAGGCATTGGTCGAACGTGGTGTTGTACACGTTGTAGTAGCTGCTTTGGGTGCTGGGAGGCAGGTGAATGGGGTAAGCCGCCGTCTTCACATAGCTGTCGGCCATGGTGAACCGTTGGCCGGGCTGGTTAGGCTCAAAATAGAACCCGTACCACGCCTTGAAATTCTGCGCCTCAAAAGTGGAATTGGTAATGCGCACGTCGGCGTTGGGGCCGATTATCAATTTGTTGCCGGTGGTAAATGTGCCTGAAAAAATCCGCCGGGCAATGCCGGTAATACCAAAATCGGCACCGTCGATGAGGTAAAGGCCGTTGGCCAGGTAGAGGTCGCCCACCACGCTGTACTGGCCATTGTAGGCACCGGGAGCGAGCGGCGTAACGGCTCCGGCCACGCCCAGCGTGGTGGACTGGGCGCGGCTACTGAAAACAGTCATGGCACAGGCGATAAGCACCAGGGTGAAAAAACGCCACAACCGCCCGAATGGCAGCATACGATGGGGGGGGGGGGGGCAATTGAGGCCCGGAGAAGAGTAGAGTGTTTCATGGGATGGAAGGAGAAATGGTGAGACACGCGGGTGATTCGTAGCGGATTACACCAGCAAGATAGAATAAATGGCGACAATTGCTACCCCGAAAGGGTGAACATAGATAACTGGGCCAGCGCCATACCGCCGCAAGCGCGACGGTAGCTGAATAAGCCGCATTTGAGCCCTTGGGGAGATAATGGTTTGCAGAAGGCATTTGGCAATGCCCGGTAGCGGCCCAGCCCCGATTCCGCTTTCCGCTCCGCGCCGTACCTTTCCGCATTGCTTATGCCCACTGCATTGCCCCTTATGACGGTCGCCGGTTTCACGTTCAACGCCTTTTCCGAAAATACTTATCTGCTCATCGATGAGGCCACCCGGCAGTGCGCCATCGTCGACCCCGGCTGCTACGCCCCGGCCGAGCAGCAGGCCCTGCGCGGCTACATCGACGCTGAAGGCCTGCAAGTAGTGCTATTGCTCAATACGCACGCGCACGTCGACCACGTGCTTGGCAACCAGTTTGTGCTGAATACCTGGCCGGGCACGCCGTTTCTGCTGCACCCGCTCGATGTGCCCACGCTGCGGGCCGTATCCGGCTACGCGGGCATCTACGGCTTTCCGCAGTACCAGCCGGCCGAGCCCACCGGCGAGCTGGCCGCCGGGCAGCCCGTGCGCTTCGGCCAAACCGAGCTTGAGGTGCGCTTTGCGC
>NZ_BAAGZM010000640.1:0-2345 GCF_054778495.1 Hymenobacter agri | reverse complement strand
TTGCCGGTGCGTGCGGCCACCGCCGCGGCGGGCGGCACCAGGGCCGGGGCGGGGTCAATCGAGCCGATACCGTGAATAAAAAGCGCCATCCGTTAAGCCCGGGAAAAGAGAAGTGAGGAGCAGTTGCCGCCGAAGCCGAACGAGTTCGACAGCACGTGTTGCACGCGGGCATCGACGTGCAGCCGCTGCACCGGCCGCAGCGCCGGCCCCTCAATCGGCGTGCTGAACGAGAAGTTGGGGAATAGCAGCCCATCGCGCACCGCCAGCGCCGAAAACACGGCCTCGATGGCCCCGCTGGCCGCCAGCGTGTGCCCCGTGAACGACTTGGTGGAGCTGAGCTTGGGCACCGCGTCGCTAAAAATGCGGCGGATGGCCGTGCCCTCGGCTAGGTCGTTGTTTTCGGTGCCGGTGCCGTGCAGGTTCACGTAGCCGATGTCGGACGGTTGCAGGCCAGCGGCGGCCAGGGCCTGCGTCATGGCCAGGTAGGGACCTTCGCCGGCTTCCGACAGGGCCGTTTGGTGGTGGGCATCGTTGCTGTTGCCGAAGCCGCTGAGCTGGCAATACACGGCGGCCCCGCTGGCAGCGGCCAGGTCGGCGCGCATCAGCACCACGTAGGCGGCGCCCTCGCCCAGGTTCAGGCCCGCGCGGCTGGCGTCGAGCGGGCGGGTCTGCTGCGAGTCCACAATCATCAGCGTATTAAAACCATTGAATGTGAAGCGGGTAAGCGGGTCGGCCCCGCCGGCCACCACGATGTCGAGCTGCCCGCTTTCAATCATGCGCGCCCCCAGCATAATGGCGTTGGCCGACGACGAGCAGGCCGTGCTGATGGTCGTCACGAAGTCGTGAATGCCCAGCTGCTCGGCCACGAAATCCGTCGATTTACCGCAGTCGTGGTTAATCACCTGCCGCAGGTCGCCGGCGGTTGATGACTGCACGTAGTCTTCAAAACACGACTCGGTTTTGTCCATGCCGCCCACGCTGGTGGCCGAGATGAAGCCCACGCGCTGCTCAGCGCGCAGGGCCACCGGCACCGTGGCGTAGGCCTCGCGGGCGGCATGGTGGCTGAGCAGAATGGTGCGGCTGAGGCGGGCCGACAGCCCCTGCTGCGCCGCCAGCTCGGCATTGCTCAACGGCACTTCGCCAAACACGAAATCGGCGCGGTGGCGCGTGGGCAGGTGCTGCGCCGGCCCAATGCCCGACGCGTGCGCCCGGAACGAAGCCACGACCTCGTCCTGATTCGTGCCCAGCGCACAAATAATGCCCACGCCCGTTACCGCTACGCCCATCGTTTTACTTGCGGTGCGTGGTGATGTACTCGGCCATCGAATTCACCGTGGCCAGTACCTGGGGGCCGTTGTCGGCCTTGGTGAGGCGGATGCCGAAGTGCTGCTGCAGCAGCACGATGATTTCGAGGGCATCAATCGAGTCGAGTCCCAGGCCTTCGCCGAAGATAGGCTGGTCGTCGCCAATCTGCTCAGGCTTCACGTCTTTCAGGTTGAGGTGCTCGACGAGCAGCTCCTTCAATTGTTGTTTGAGGGCGTCCATTGCGGGCTTAGGAAGAAAAAAGCTGCGCCACGTTTTCCGAAGTAAACGCGGGCAGGGTGGAGTCGGCGCTGGCGCCGACAACGTAAAGAAACGCCTGGTAGCCCCGACTCGAAAAATCGAGCCAGCCCCCGAGGGCAGTGGTGAGCGTGCCGGCTGCCAGCAAACTGCTCAGGTAAGTAACCTGCGGCGCGGCCTCGTAGTTCGGCGCGATAAACAGCATATTTTCGCCCTTGATGCCGTGCCGGATGCAGATTTCGCCCAGCGCGATATTGGGCAGCGTGTACACGAACAGCGCTGGGCTGGGCCGCTGCTGCATCACCTGCGTCTGGTAGCGCAGGTCGGCGTCGAGGCTGGAAGTGGCGTTGGCTACTACAATGCCGCGCTGCTCGGGCACGGTGCCGGTCAGCGGGTTGGTATTGGTCAACAAGTATTCAGCGGCCAGAAAACCCAACTTGGCCAGGTTATCCATCTTGTGAAACTTCGGATAATCCACGCCCAGCTGCCGGTAGGCCGCCTCGGCAAAGTCGCCAAATGGCCCGGCCGGGCCCGTCACCACGTCCGCGCCGTTCACGCGCACCGTGTGGCCGGCAATCGAGCAAGCGCGCAGAATTTGGAGAGTGGCAGGCATGAGAAAGAAGGCAGGACGGAAAGCAAAGGTCGGGCAAAAACGGCGGCGGACTACTCGCGTACAAACACCAGAGCGCCGTTGCAGCCGCCAAAGCCGCTGGCCGTTTTCAGGGCCACGCGCGCCTCGGCGCGGCGGGCGGTGGCCGAAACCAGCAGCGGCTGCGACTGCATGG
>NZ_BAAGZM010000639.1:0-2347 GCF_054778495.1 Hymenobacter agri | reverse complement strand
GCGCCGGCCGCGGCCGCCCCGGTATATGCGCCTACCCCGGCCGGCCAGCTGCCGGGCAACAACGCACGCGCACCGCGCTTCCAGGTTGGGCTGAAAAACGGGCTGGTGTACAGCGCCAACGACGTGGAAACCAAAAACCCGCTTTTTGGGCATTCTTACCTGCTGCTTGATGGGCAGCGGCGGTTTGAGCTGGCCGAGGTGGGCTTTTTTGAAGATGAAACCGGGCACTACGTGCGCACTACGCTGCCGGGCTCGTCGCGCGAGGCCACGCTGCGCCGCGAAAAAACCGGCCGCATCAGCCTGTATTCCATCACCACCACGCAGTATGCCAACCCCGGCGGGTATGGCTACCCGGGGTACGGCTATGGCTACGGTGGCTACGGCATGGGCGGCTTTGGCTACCCGTATGGCGGCTACCGCACCGTGAAAACCGAATATTTCTCGAAGGACAACGGCCCCATTCAGAACCTAACCAGCAACAACCTGCTGCTGGCCACCCGCGACAACGCTGGGGCCCAGCAGCTGCTGTTCGACTCGCGGCGCTACCAGCAAATCACAGTGGCCAGCTACGTGGTGGGCGGCGGCCTGCTCGTGGCCGGTCTGCTTCAAACCCTGAGCCCCACCCGGCCCGGCGTGTCGCCGCTCACCTACGCGGCGCTGCCGGTGTTGCTGGTTCCGGTAATACTGCAAAGCAAGCAGGCGGCCAATCAACGCCAGGCCATTGCGCTGTACAACGCCACCCGCTAGGCCAAGTATCTCGAATTTCTAATTCGGCCCGCGCAACCGATGCGGCTGCATCGTTCACGTGGGCCGAATTGGCGCTTGAGTGGGCCAAATCGAAATTCGGGATAATCTGCCCGGCAACTCTGCCCCTTGGGGCGCGTAGGTCGGCCATGCCATCCCCTACCCCACCCGCCGAGCTTGCCGCCGATTTTGCTACCCGCCAGACCAAGGCAATGCTGGTGCACGAGCGCCTGTGCGCCGAATACGGCGCGCCGTTCCGCTTCTTCAGCACCAAAGACCCGTTGAGCGAACTGGTCAGCGCCCTGCTCTCGCACCGCACCAAGAATGCCGACTCGCACCGCGCATACCAGGAGCTGACAGCCACGTTTCCGGACTGGGCGGCCGTGCGCGACGCGCCCACCGACGCGGTGCAGCACGCCATCCGGACCTGCACTTGGCCCGAGCAGAAGGCCCCGCGCATTCAGGCTGTGCTGCGCGAAATCTCGGCCCGCTGCGGCACCGACGCGCCGTGCTCGCTTGATTTTCTGGCCGACCTGCCAGTGCCCGAGGCGCGGGCCTGGCTGGAAAGCATCAGTGGCGTGGGGCCCAAAACCAGCGCGGCCACCCTCCTTTTCAGCAACCTGCGCATCCCGGCTATGCCCGTCGACAGCCACCACCACCGCGTGGCCCAGCGCTTGGGCCTCATCGGGCCGAAGGTGGGCGAAGCAGCGGCCCACAAGCTGCTGGAAGCCCTGCTGCCGCCCGGCTGGGACGCCCAGCAGGTGTACGACCACCACGAGGCACTGATGTTTCACGGGCAGAAGTGCTGCTATTTCAGCGGGCCCGCCTGCAGCCGCTGCGTGGTGCTCGACCAGTGCCCCTTCGGTCAGGCGCGGCTGGGCGGGTAGTGGATTGGTAGGGTGACAAGAGAGAACGTCATGCTGAGCGCAGCCGAAGCATCTCTACCGCCGAAGTAATCAATTTACTATTGCGGTAGAGATGCTTCGGCTGCGCTCAGCATAACGTTCTTTTTGCGCCAAATTAAAAACCCCAGCTCATGATACTTCACCTGCGCGCCAAGCCCAATGCCCGCCAAAACCAGCTGCTACGCGCCGCCGACGGCAGCCTGACCGTGCGGCTGAAGGCGCCGCCGCAGGACGGCCAGGCCAACGCCGTGCTGCTGGCTTTTCTGGCCGAAACTTTTGGCGTCGCCAAAAGCAGTGTGACGCTGCTGAGCGGCCACACCGCGCCGTTTAAGAAGGTAGAAATCGCGGGCGTGAGCGAGGCGGAAGGCGCGCGGGTGCTGGCGCAGCTGGCCGTTTGAAAGCGGTTTGAACTGATTGAATGCGTGCCCCGAAGCGGTGCTCCAGCTCGCGTCTGGATTTATATGAGTGGCTTAACCAAACTCCACCGCGGGCCGAAGCGCAGCTTCGGGGTACTCGTTCGGCGGGCCCGACAAGGCCCGGCGGGTGCTAACTTTCCAACTGAATTTCCCAGCCCGCCCCCCACCGCCATGTCTGCCGACCTCCAGCCGCTGCTCGACGCCCTGCAATTTTCGCCCGACAACCTGCCCCTGCGCCAGCACCTGGCCCGCCAGCTCAACGCCGCCGGCCGCCACCAAGAG
>NZ_BAAGZM010000638.1:0-2352 GCF_054778495.1 Hymenobacter agri | reverse complement strand
CAGCAGCGTGGGCTACGCCACGGCCACCGCAGCCGCATCGGCCGGCGGCCTCACGGTGTACCTGCGGCCGTCGGCCTACGAGCTGGCGGGCGTGCAAGTGCAGGGCGAAAGCCTCGACCCGCGAAAGATTATGAAGAAGGTACTGGCCGCGCTGCCGAAAAACTACGAGACGGAACATTACTCGGCCGAGTTGTATACGCACCGCCAGACCACCAACTTCGACACGCTGGCTTTCGATAATGAGAGCGTGGCCCAGTTTTTCGTGCCGGCGGGCTACCATCATTGGGCCGGCGGTTTCCTGATGCTGGGCGCAGTGCCGCAGCAACTGACCAAGGAGGTTCACTCGACCAAGAGTTTTGCGAAATCGCAAAAGCTGTTTTCGGAGCAGGGCGGGCAGGCCTTCGATGCCAGCTCGGCCGACCCGGTACGGACTTCGCCGCTGTTCAATTCGGGCACGCTGCGCAAGTTTCAGCTGCACCTCGACAGCGTGGTGGAGCGCGCGGGCCAGACGGTGTACCTTATCAGCTTCGCGGCCAAGCACGCAAATCATCGCAGCACTGGCACGTACCTCACGTCGGAATACTCGGGGCGGCTTTACGTGCAGCAGCGCAACTACGCCGTGACGCGCTACGAAGCGCTGTGGCAGAGCGACACGGCCTACATCAACCGGGCGGCCCGCGAGTGGTACGGCAAGCCCAATATGCGGGCCAGCCTCTACCCCAACCTGCTGACAACTGACCGCACTGACCACGTGGTGGATTACCTGGCCGATGCTACCGGGCGCTACCACGTGCGGCGCAGCGTAGGGCGCAACCTCTCGGTTGGCCGCACGCTGGGCGGGCCGGCATTCTACCGGCAATCGACCTGCACCGAGTACTTCACGGGGCTGCCGGCGGGCACGCCGCCCATCCTTTCCAAGGCCGAAATGACGGTTGGCGATGTGTATAAGGAGACGGCGACGCTGCCCAAGCCCGAATATCATCCCGAGTTCTGGAGCCGTTATCAGCGGCCGTCGGCGCTGGCCGAAGCTGCCGCCGCGCCGGCTAAGCCGTAGTCGCTTTGTCGGGCCGCTTGGCAAATACCCGCGCCACCCAGCGGGGCAGAAAGATGCTGCCCAGCACGAGGTAGAGGTAGTACGTCACGACCCGATACAGCAGCACCATGAAGCTGGTGAGCGTGGCCGTGCCGATGAACTTGCCGAAGAACGTGGGGAACGCGCCCTCCACGATGCCCGCGCCGCCGGGCGTGATGGCCAGCAGCAGCAGCACCTTGTAGGTGAGGTTGCGGGCGAAAATGAACAGGAAGGTTTCGGTGTTCATCGGCACGAAGGCGGCGATGAGGCAGCCGATGACGAGGTAGCGCGCCGTCCAGACGAAGAACGTGCTGGCCGCCGCCCGCCACCAGTAGATGGCCGGGTTGCCGCGCAGCTGCACCGAGGCGCGCTCCATTTCTTGGCCGTGGTGGTAGGCTTTACGCCGCCAGCGCTTCAGCACCAGCATCGAGAACAGGCGCACCAGCACCCGCCGCACCGAGCGCGGGTTGATGAAAATAGCGTAGAGCATGAGGCCGGCGTAGGCCGTCACGGCCACGTAGCTCACCACAAACAGCACCCGCAGCGTAGCAATGAAGCCACCCTGCAGGGCCTCGTGCGGGTAGAGGCCGGCCCCGGCAATGAGCACGACCAGCGGCACCATCACCACGTAATACAAGTTGTCCATCAGGGCCGTCACCATCACGTAAGCCATTGACTTGCCGAAGTTGATGCCCTCCTTGTGCAGAATGAACGAGGCCACCGCCGTGCCGCCCACCGCCGAGGGCAGCACGCAGGAAGCAAACTCCCAAATCATAATCACGTCGAGGCTCTGGCGGTAGTTGAGCTCACGCTCAGCGATGTGCCGGATGCGGTAGATGTAACCGAAATCGCGGGCCAGCAGCACCAGCAGCGTGATGAGCAGCCACTCCCAGCGGGCGTTGGCCAGCGGGGCCAGGTCGCCGGGCTGGTAGCTGCGCCAGAACATGAACCCCACCACGCCCAGCCCGATGGCTACGGGCAGAATCAGCCGGCCCGGCTGCAGGCGCTGCAGGAAATGCGCGTCGTCTTCGGGGCTGTCGGCGGCAGAAGTTGGGCGGAGCTTATCGGTCATCGAGGCGAGGCAGGTGGCGGGGCAAAAGTAGGGAGTAGCCGGGCGGGGCTTGGTTAAAAAAGCATTAAGCGCTAAAAGCAAACGTCATGCTGCAACCGGCGCAGCATGACGTTTTCGTTTCTCAGTTGGCAAAGCCCACCCGCTAGGGCCGGCCGCCGGGGCTGCCGGCCGGCACCGTGCCATTGGGCGTGCTGGTGCCGGGCGAGGG
>NZ_BAAGZM010000637.1:0-2353 GCF_054778495.1 Hymenobacter agri | reverse complement strand
GCGCTGGCGGGCAGGCCGTGGTCGTCGAGGCGGCGGAAATTGTCGTGGGCGGCATCGTAGTAGCACAGGCCGGCGCGCTCGGCGCCCACCCACAGGCGCTGGTCGGGAGCAACTAAAAGGGCCGTGATGCGGTTGCCCGACAGGCCGTTGCGCGGGTTGATGGGTAGCAGGTAGGGCTTGAGGCCGTAGCCGTCGTAGCGGTTCAGGCCGCGGTTGGTGCCAATCCAGATGAAGCCGGCGCGGTCATGGGCCACGGCCATCGCATCGGAGTGCGACAGGCCTTCATCGACGGTGATGTGCTCGAAACGGAACTCATCGGGGGCCACGTTTTGCGCCCACGCGGCCGGGGCCAGCAGCAGCGCGGCCCATAGCCCCAGCGTCCGAAAAAGGAATGATAGCGACACAGCTCAAAAGCACTACGGGCCGCCCGAAGCAGCGGCTTCCATTTGCTAAGCTAAGGTAAAAACGCCAGCGCCCCGAACCCGCGAAGTGAGCCCTCACCCAGCCCGCCTGACGGGTTTTGACGTGCTTTTTGGCAGGAATGCCCCCCTTAGCAGGTGTTGGGGCCGGGTAACTTTGTCGTGTCTAACAGCCGGTTATCTTTTTAATCGAAGCTACTTCAGAGCAAGTTGCCAGTAGCGCGGACTTTGTAGTCCGCGTCTCCAACGGACACCAGAATAACACTCTCACGGCGCGGGGACGCGGACTAAAAGTCCGCGCTACTGTGCTCCGCCTTTCCCCCCCACCCCACCCGCATGTTCAAACTTCGTCCCTTTCAGAAGCTGCCCGTGGCGCTGGCCGCCGTCGGCCTAGTCGGTGGCCTCGCCGCCTTCACCGGCCACCTGCCCACGCCCCCCAAAGTTCCCGCGCCCAAGCACACCTTCGCGCTCGGCCCGCGCCAGTTCCTGCTCGATGGTAAGCCGCTCCAGATGATTTCGGGCGAGCTGCACTACCCCCGCATTCCGCGCGAAGCCTGGCGGGCCCGCCTGAAAATGGCCAAGGCCATGGGCCTAAATACCGTGGGCACCTACGTGTTCTGGAACGTGCACGAGCCCCAACCGGGCCAATTCGATTTCAGCGGCAACAACGACGTGGCCGCCTTCGTGAAAATGGCGCAGGAAGAGGGCCTTTGGGTGATTTTGCGCCCCAGCCCCTACGTGTGCGCCGAGTGGGAATTTGGCGGCTACCCCTACTGGCTCCAAAATATTCCGGGCCTGAAAGTGCGCAGCCAGGAGCCGCAGTACGTGGCCGCCTACCGCCGCTACCTGCAAGCCGTGGCCAGGCAGCTCGCCCCGCTGCAAATCAACCACGGCGGCCCGGTGCTCATGGTGCAGGTCGAGAACGAGTATGGCTCGTACGGGTCTGATAAACAGTATCTGGCCTCGAACAAGAAGATGTTTGAGGAAGCCGGCTTCGATGGCCTGCTTTACACCTGCGACCCGGTAAAGGACGTGGCCGCCGGCCACCTGCCCGGCCTGCTGCCCGCCGTGAACGGTACTGACAACCCGCGCCAAATCCGGCAACTGGTGGATGCCAACCACAACGGCCAGGGCCCTTACTACGTGGCCGAGTGGTACCCGGCCTGGTTCGACTGGTGGGGCACCAAGCACCACACCGTGCCGCTCGAAAAGTACACGCCCGGCCTCGACTCGGTGCTAAAGGCGGGTATCTCGCTGAATATGTACATGTTCCACGGCGGCAGCACGCGCGGCTTTATGAACGGGGCCAACTACAAGGGCGATACCTCGCACTACGAGCCCCAGGTGAGCAGCTACGACTACGACGCGCCCCTCGACGAAGCCGGCAATGCCACGCCCAAGTTTCTGGCTTTCCGGAAGGTGATTGCCAAGTACCTGCCCGCCGGGCAGCCGTTACCGGCCGTGCCCGCCGCCAAGCCCAGCACGGCGCTGCCCACCATGCAGCTCACGCGCACCGCCAGCCTGCTGGCCAACCTACCGGCCCCCGTGGCCAGCGCCACCCCGCTCACCTTCGAGGCCCTGAAACAGGCCTACGGCTTCGTGCTCTACCGCACTACCGTGGACGGCGGCAACACCAAAACCTTGAAATTGAACGACCTGCGCGACTACGCCGTCGTCATGGTGAACGGCCAGCGGGTGGGCGTGCTCGACCGCCGCGAGCGCGAAGACCAGCTGCGCCTGGCCCTGCCCGCCGGCAGAGTGCAGCTCGATATTCTGGTGGAAAACCTGGGCCGCGTGAACTTCGGCGAGTACCTGCTTCAGAACAATAAAGGCATCACCAGGAGCGTGTTGCTCGATGGCCGCGAAGTAAAAGGCTGGCAGATGTTCGGCCTGCCCTTCGACCAGGCCCCGGCCGTGGCGGCCAGCAGCGGCGC
>NZ_BAAGZM010000636.1:0-2355 GCF_054778495.1 Hymenobacter agri | reverse complement strand
CCGGCGGGTGGGGCGTTTGGCTGGCCGGGCGCCCCACCCGCCGGGCCGTTGATACCGCCAAACGGGCGGTTGGTGTAATAATGTTGGGCGGCGTGGGCGGGGGGGCTAGGTTTGTTTCAAACCTCCGCGCGTGCCCCACGAGGGCGGGCAAGCGGGGCCTGTTTCTTTCCAGCCCGGCCAATTTATGAGCACCTTTGCGCTTTCGCTTGCCCCTTCCTCCATTAGCATGCCGCTGCCGGCCGTTCGCGTCAAAACCATTTTGCTGCACCTGGGGGTGTGGCTGGCCTACTACGGCTTCGAAATTGGCTTTCTCACACTGGCCGAAGCGCCAACGCCCAACGTCTGGGACACGGCACTGAACTGGCTGCTGTATGCTATTCTGGTGTATGCCAATGCTTTGTGGCTATTTCCAGCTTTTTTCATCCGCCGCCGGTTTCTGGCGTACGCGGGTGGGCTAGGCGCGGCGCTGCTGCTGTACGGCGCCGCGAAGTTTGTGCTGAACTCCTACTTGCTGCCCCGCATGGGCGTGGCTCAGCTGGTGATGCCCTGGGGCAAGCCGCGCGTTTTTTTCGCGCTGGCGTATTTCCGGGCCACGGCTTTTCTGGCCTACAGCATGGTGTATGCCTACGCCAAGCACGCCATTGCCATGCAGCGGCAACTGCGCGAGCAGGAGCACCAGCTGCGGGTGCAGGAGCGCAGCCTGCTCGAAGCCGATATTGCTTTCCTCAAAAGCCAGATTAACCCGCACTTCCTCTTCAACGCGCTCAACTTCCTGTACTCGCAGGTGTACCCGCTCTCCGAACCCACGGCCAAGAGCGTGCTGCTACTCTCCGACATCATGCGCTACGCCCTGAACGAGGGCGGCGAGCACGGCAAGGTGATGCTGGAAAAAGAAGTACAGCACCTGCGCAATTACTTGGCTCTGAACCAGCTGCGCTTCGGCAACGCCCTACAGGTGCAGTTTGAGGTGGCCGGCAACACGCAGTACCTCATGATTTTGCCGCTCGTGCTCATCACCTTCGTCGAGAACTGCTTCAAGCACGGCGAGCTGTTCGATGCCCAGCACCCGCTGCTGCTGCGCCTCAGCATCCGCGACAACGAGCTGGAGCTCTACACCCGCAACCGCAAGCGCACCGGCCCCGTCGAGCACTCCACCGGCATCGGCCTCGACAACACCCGCCGCCGCCTCGATGCTGTGTACGCCAACCGCTACCGCCTCGCCATTGCCGACGAGCCCGACTGTTACACGGCGCACCTGCAGATGGCGCTGTAGGCCGGCGGGGGCGGCCGGACGTTTGTCATCCTGAGCATTCTGCTTGATGCGCAGAATGCTCAGGATGACAAACGCCATACACGTTCACATTAGAAAAGCTCCTTACTCAAGTGATTTCCTGCCTGATTGTTGACGATGAGCAAGGCGCCATCGACATCCTGCGCCAGTTCGTGGAGAAAACGCCGTTTCTCACCCTGGCCGGCACCACCACCAACCCGCTCGAAGCTCTGCGGCTGGTAGCCACCCAGCCCGTCGACCTCGTATTTCTCGACATTCACATGCCGCAGCTCTCGGGGCTGGAGGTGCTGCCGCTGCTGCGCGGCAAGTGCCAGGTCATCTTCACCACGGCCTACAGCGAGTTTGCCGTGCCGGCCTTCGAGCTCGAAGCGCTGGACTACCTGCTCAAGCCTATTGCCTTCGAGCGCTTCCTCAAAGCCAGCCAGAAGGCGCTACGAGCCCAGGCGCCCGTCACGATGCCGATGACGCCCGTGGCCCTGCCCGACGACTACATTTTCGTGAAGGGCGACAGCAAGGGCCACATGCGCAAGGTGGCCTTCAACGACATCGTGTACGTGGAGGGGCTGAAGAACTACGTGTCCATCTACACCGAGCAGGAGCGCATCATCACCCTGCTCAACATCAAGGACCTGCAGGAGCGGCTGCCAGCCAGCCGGTTCATGCGCGTGCACAAGTCCTACATCGTGTCGCTCGATAAAATCAAGGCCCTCGACGGCAACCTGATTCTTTTCCGCGACGGCAAGGCCACCGCCCCGCTCGGCGACACCTACCGCCGCGGTTTCTTCGAGGCGCTGCAGCGGCACGTGGTGGGCGGCAAGCCCGCCGAGTAGCCCCGGCCGGCAAGACTACCCGGAAACGGCCCCGTTCGTCCTTCATTTGGCCGGGTTGGTGTAATAATGTGGCAGGCCGGGGGGGCCTCGCTTAGGTTTGCTTCGGGTTCAGGCAACTGCCGGCCCAGCTCCTGAAAACGGCTTTTCTCACCTCTCCTTTCTGCATCATGGCCTTCCTTTCCACTTCGCGCCGGGCTGCGCTAATACTTTCGCTGCTGGCGGGCACCAGCCACG
>NZ_BAAGZM010000635.1:0-2383 GCF_054778495.1 Hymenobacter agri | reverse complement strand
CGTGCCGCCGCGCCTGGGGCGCGGCCGGGGGGCATGCGCCGGTGGCCGGCTACGCAAAACGGGGCTTGAACGCAAACGGAGACCGTTTCTCATCTCCTTTCCCCGTTAGCTCATGCTCCTGGCCGACCGCATTGCCCGCGCCGAAACGCGCATCTTCAAAGCCGTATTCCCCAACACCACCAACCACTACGATACCCTGTTTGGCGGCACCACGCTGCTGCTCATGGACGAGGTGGCCTTCATCGCCGCCACCCGCTTCTCACGCCTGAAAATGGTAACAGTATCGTCGGAGCGGGTCGATTTCACGCACCCCATCCCCGGCGGCTCGCTGGTTGAGCTGGTGGCCAGTATCGAGCACGTCGGCCGCACCAGCCTCAAAGTACGCGTCGAATTATTCGTGGAGCAGATGTACTCCGAAGACCGCCACAAGGCCGTTACCGGCCTGTTTACCTTCGTGGCCGTGGACGAGCACAAGCAGCCCGTCCGCATTCTGGCCGAGGAACCGGTGGTGTTGCCAACGTTGGCAACGCCGCTTTTAGAAGCGTAACCAGCTTGGCCAAAGTTAGTAATAGCTGCCCGCCGCTACTGCTTCCCCAGTCCCACCCAGCCGCGCTGCATGGCATAATACACGGCCGTGCCCACCACGAGGCCCACCAGGTAGCCATACGGCAGCCCGGCGCAGAGCAGGCCCACCAGCAGCGCCACCAGCAGGTCGGCGCGTGCAGTACTCACATCGCGCAGCAGCGTAGCCAGCGACAGCGCCTCGAATAGCAGCAGCACCCCCAGCACTGGCAGCGGAAACAGCTGCACCACCTCGGCAAAGCCCTGGCTGAAAAAGAGCCCCAGTACCAGAAAAATGCCCCCGTAAATCACCACCGACCCGCCCGTGCGCGCGCCAAACGCGTAGTGCCCCACCATGCCGCCCGAGCCGTGGCACACCGGGAAACCCCCAAAAAACGGGTTCACCAGGTTCATTAAAGCGTAGGTGAAGCTGATTTTGCGCACCGTGAGCGGGGCACGCTCCGGAAATAAATCATGCGCTACCTGCTTGGTAGCCAGAATGGAGTTGCCCAGCGACAGTGGAATCTGGGGCAGGGCCAGCAGCACCGCGCCAGTGAGAATATCGGCCGTCTCAGGCAGGTGCCAGGCGGGTAGGTGCAGCCCTGCCGCTTTCTGGGCCGTGGCAAAATCGAGCTTGAACACCAGCGCATACGCCACGCCCAGGGCAATGACGATGAGCGCCGCCGGCCAGCGCCGGTTGCCAAACAGCACCACCGTGACCGTGAATGCCGCCGCCGCCAGCGCGTAGCCCGCGGCTCCATCGGCCCCCACGTACTTGGTGAGGGCCAGCGTGGCCAGCTGCAGCGCCAGCCCGAACTGAATGCCGCGCACCACGGCCTTGGGCACCAGCCGCGCCAGCGCATCAATCAGCCCGGTTATCGACAAAAAGAACATGCTGATGCCAATGGCCAGCCCGCCGCCGAAGATGACGCGTCCCGGCAACTTCTGAGCAATAACCAGCGCCGCGAAGGCTTTGAGCGGCTGCACCGGCATGGGCAGCCGGTACCACAGCCCCGAAAACACCTGCATCAGCCCGAACATCACCAGCACCGAGGCGCTATCGATGCCCGAAGCGGCTACGACGCCAATCAGCAGCGGCAAATCGGTGCCCAAGTCACCAAACGCGCCGGCCACCTCATTGCGGTCGAAGCGGATGGGCGGGCGCGGCGCGGTGGGAAAGGGCGGGGGAGCGGTTGGAAGCGGCATCGGAGCAAAGGTCGCCCCCAGAACGAAGACCCCGAAACCTCGGTTGCCGTTTGAGGCTTATACCAATCCACGCCACCCGCCGCCCATGAGCCCCGCCATTCTGCTTCCCGCCGCCAGCTACGAGTTCGCCACCATCCAGAAGGTGAGCGGCAGCGGCCCGCCCGTGCCCGCCTCCGACCAGCTCGCCGCCGAGGAGCCGCTCGAAATCCGCGTGGGCTACGAACTGAACGGCCAGCGCGAGCACCGCACCCTCTCCGTGACGATGCGCACGCCCGGCCACGACGAGGAGCTGGCCGCCGGCTTCCTGTTCACCGAAGGCCTTATTCACGACAAAGCCGACCTGCTGGGCATCATTCCCTGCCCCGATGTTGAGAAAGAAGAGGAAGCCGGCAACGTCGTGCGCGCCGAGCTGGCCGCGCACGTAAAAGTCGATTTCGCGGCCATGGAGCGGCATTTCTATACCAGCTCCAGCTGCGGCGTGTGCGGCAAAACCAGCATCGACGCGGTACGCACCGCCAGTTGCCCGGTGCTGCCCACGGCCGGCCCGCACATCAGCGCGTCCACGATGCATCAGCTGCCCGAGCGGCTGCGTGCCGCCCAGGCCGGCTTCGAGCAG
>NZ_BAAGZM010000634.1:0-2390 GCF_054778495.1 Hymenobacter agri | reverse complement strand
CGCTGTTCACGCGGCCCGCCGCGGCCGGCGGCGCCACGCCCATGCTGCCGAAAAATGGCCGCAGCGGCACCTCAATGCCCGGCAGGAAGTGGGCTACCATCTTCTTTTTATCGAGCGGAATGATGCGCATTTTGGCGTAGCCGAAGTCTTCCGGAATAAACCCGCTCTTGGCCCCGAAGGCGTTATAGGCGTAGGGAATGGCCAAGTCGATGGCCTGAATGCGCACCTCCAGCACGTCGCCGGACTCGGCCCCTTCCACGAAAATGGGGCCGGTGAGGATGTGGCCGCCCGGCCCCTTGTTGGTGACGTGCTCGTTAATGTCGCGCAGATTGGGCTCGACCTGCGCCGCCGGCAACCCCGCGCCCTCCAGCCGCGCCGGGGTAGAGGTAATGAGCGTATGCACTCGCACCGTTTCGCCCGATTTGATGCGCAGCACCGGTAGCGCGGCGGCATCGTAGTAGCCCCAAGCGGCGGTAGCGGGGGTGATTGGCAACTCGTGTAGGGCCTTTTGCTGGGCCTGCGCACCAGTGCAGACCGCCAGCGCGGGCAGCAGGGCCGCCAGCAAGCGCAATAATGGGCGAATATTCATGCCGGTAAGTTCGCGCCCCTCGGCCATTGCACCGCTTCCAAAGCCAGCGCAACGCTTGCTAATGCCGTGGCAACCTCGCCAACAACTTGGATTCATTGGGCCAGCTGCAAGTCAGGCAATAATTGAAAAGACCGTTTACACTGTGAAAAACAGTCTTTTAGCTTCATTTTATTATTATGTTAATCAAAATGAAGAAGGCTCAAAGCATTTTGCCATCAATTCAGGCAGCCCCAGCATTTGGGCAAAAATAGCGTGCCGACGCACGGTTGCAAGCGACTTATTCCGTCATCGTGCGTTGGGGTAGGGGGGCAAAGGCTGCCGCGCGAAACGCCGTGCTAGAGGCTGCTTCGCCCGGGCCGGCCGAAATTGCGTGCCGCGCCGGCCATTACAGCTGGCCATTTGTTTAACTCCTGTCTCAAGTCCTGCCGCTGCCCGATGAACTCAACCGCCCCCACGCTTTCCATTGCCGAAACCACCCGCTACAGCCGCCACCTGCGGCTGCCCGAAATCGGCCCGGCCGGCCAACTCAAGCTGAAGGCGGCCCGCGTGCTGGTAGTGGGCTGCGGTGGCCTGGGTTGCCCGGTGCTGCAATACCTGGCCGCCGCGGGCGTGGGCACCTTGGGGCTGCTTGATTTCGATACCGTGGACGAAAGCAACCTGCAGCGCCAGGTGCTGTATGGCACCGCCGACGTGGGCCGCCCCAAGGCCGTGGTAGCCGCCGAAAAGCTGCGCGCCCAGAATCCCTTCATCGAACTGCGGGTGCACCAGGTGCTGCTGTCGGCGGCCAACGCGCTGGCGCTGTTTGGCGGGTACGACCTGGTGCTCGACTGCTCCGACAACTTCGCCACCCGCTACCTCGTGAGCGACGCCTGCGTGCTGCTGGGCAAGCCGCTGGTGTTCGGGGCCATCTTCAAGTTTGAAGGCCAGGTGACGGTGTTCAACTACCAAAACGGGCCCACTTACCGCTGCCTGCACCCGGTGCCACCCGCCGCCGGCGAGGTACCCAACTGCGCCCAGATTGGCGTGCTGGGTGTGCTGCCCGGCCTGCTGGGCACCTTGCAGGCCACCGAGGCGCTGAAAATTATTCTGGAAATAGGGGAAGTGCTCAGCGGCCGGCTGCTGCTGGTTGATGCCCTCGGCATGCGGTTCCAAACCATTCGGTTTCGGCCCGTGGCGGTCAACCAGCAGCTCACCGCGCTGGCCCCCGACTATGCCGCCTTTTGCGGCGAAGCTCCCCTGCAAACCGAAGTCGCCCCCGTGCTGGAAATATCGGCCGATGAGCTGAAGGAGTGGCAGCACAGTGACCGCCCCCTGCAGCTCATCGACGTGCGCGAGCCCCACGAGCACACCCGGCATAGCATCGGCGGGCAGCTGCTGCCGCTGGGGCAGCTGCCCCAGCGGCTGAGCGAGATTGAAACCGGCGTGCCGGTGGTGGTGCATTGTGCCAGCGGCATGCGCAGCCGGCAAGCCGCACGCCTGCTGCTCGAAAACGGATTTAGCCCGGTGTATTCGCTGCGCAACGGGCTGGCCGATTATTAATCAGAACCTTTGCCGGGGGCGGGCATAGGCGTTCGTTAATATGCAGGAATTACCCCATCTTTACAGTTAGCTAAGGGAAACCTGCTGCCTCCTTTTTGGCTGCCACGCCCACTGAGCCAATTACTACGGCAACGTCATTTTTCGTCTTTCTGCCCGCTTTGCCTCCGTTTTACGCCCTTCGCCGGATTTTGCAGCCGGGCCGCCCGCCTGGGCTCAGGCCGGCCTGGTGGCTGCTTGGCCTGCTGCTGGCGTGGCTGGGCGG
>NZ_BAAGZM010000633.1:0-2390 GCF_054778495.1 Hymenobacter agri | reverse complement strand
GGCGGCTGCGCCATCGGGACCGGCGGCGGTGGCCGTGAGCAGGCTGGGGCAGGCAGGCGCGCTCAGGGGTGAGGCATTTTTGCATACGTCGAGCAGGCGCACGGTGTAGCAGGGCAGGTCGGCGCGCAGGTCGTTGAGACTGGCCGAGTCGCGCGGGGCACGCAGGGTAGTGGCGGTGCCAAAATCGGCGGTAACAGTACCCGTGGTGCGGAAGTAGCGCAGGGTGCTGCCGGCGGGCAAGGCGGGCGGGGAGAGCAGCGGCGTGAGCTCCACCACATTGCGTAGGTTGAAGCTGGCGACCAGCTTGGGCTGCTGCGGGGGCAGGGCCGACACAGTGGTAATTTTGGCTGAGTTGGATACGGCCACGCCGCCGCCCGGCTGCCGGGCCGTTACCACGTAGGTGTAGTCGCTGCCGCACTGCACGTCGGCATCTTCGAGCCCGCCCGCAATGGGCATGAGGGTAACGGGCTGGCCGTTGCGCGTGACGGTGTAGGTATTGCCGGAGCCGGCATCGTCGAGCAGCAGCTGGTTGCGGTTGCGGGCAGATGCTACGCTCAGGCTGAGCGTGCAAATCAGGGGCGAGGCGTCGGGGCTGCCGCCGCACAGGTCGGTGCGGGCAATGCGGTAGCAGCCCTTGCTAAGATTGAGCGGGCCGATGTTGGAACTGCCTGGGGCTACCGGCTGCACATCGCGAAAACCGCTGGCCGCGCTGGCATCGGCAATTTGCAGAGTATACTGGTAGTCGGCAGGTAAATTATTAACTGCCAAAGTAGCTAAGCCGCTGGGCAGAGCCCCGGACAGCGTGAGGCTGCTGAAGCCAGGTTTAACCGGCGCAGCGGCTGTGCGCAGGGGTTGGGTATTCACGCCCTCGCAGGCTTCGGGAATGTTGTAGCGGCCGGTGACGGTGACGGTAGTAGCGCCGGCTGGTACGGCAACAACGGTTGGCTGATTACGGGAAATAGCTTGGCTGGGCCCGCCACCAGCCTGCACAACGTAGGAGTTGAATTTTGTGTCCGTTACCGTAACCAGCGCCGAACCCGTGGGGCAGGGCGCGATATTGAAAAGTGGCGGCGTAGTATCGTAGACTCGAAAGGTGCGGATGTAATAGAATGCCCGGCCATTTTCATTGGTAAGCTCCGAAACGGTTACCATCCCTACATCGGCCACCGTTGGCGTGTAGAAATATGGGTAAATGTTGTTGGGAGTGCAAGCCAGTGGCGTTGAGTTGATGAAGGTGGTAGCTACCCCTGGCAGCACGCCGTAGTAAATATTGTTGTTGTAGATACGCGCATCCCGGCTGGCACAGGGCTGAAATTTTACCCGCTTGCCCACGCATAGGTTCGTCATCGAAATGCCGTTGTCGTCGATGGCTTCGAAGGTGCAGGTTGGTGGGTTGGGCGAAACGCAGGACTGGGCATGTGCCAAGCCCATACTTCCGTACACCCAAAGCACCAGAAAAAAGCAGCGAGTCAAAAGTTTCATAAGCAGCAGTTGCAGCGCAGTAACGCGCCGATAGCTAAAATAGCGCCCGGCAGGTAGTAGCGCGAACTTTTAGTTCGGGTGCCGCGCCGGCAAAACCAGCTGGGTTTTGGCCGGGGTTGCGACCCAAAAGTTCGCACCGCCGTGCGCTACGACAGCACGCCCGTCCAGTCAAACTTACGCACGAAGGCGGCGGCCTTGTGCAGGTCGGGGTAGAGCACCCGGTCGTGGCCTACGAATTCCACTTCCTTACGAAATGCGGCAAACACCGCTTCCAGTGCCTCGGAGCTGCGGCCGGGGCGGCGGAATTCCAGCGATTGGCAGGCCGTGAGCAGCTCTATACCGAGGAGCTGCTCTACGTTGTCGAGCACGCGGCGGCTTTTGGTGGCGGCGTTGGCACCCATGCTCACGTGGTCTTCCTGGCCGTTGCTGCTCACGATGCTGTCGGCCGAGGCGGGCGTGCAGAGCTGCTTGTTCTGGCTTACGATGCCGGCGGCGGTGTACTGCGGAATCATCAGGCCCGAATTCAGGCCGGGCTCGGCCACGAGGTAGGTGGGCAGGCCACGCTGGCCCGAAATAAGCTGGTAGGTGCGGCGCTCCGAGATGCTGCCCAGCTCGGCCACGGCCAGGGCCAGGTGGTCGAGGGCCAGGGCCAGGGGCTGGCCGTGAAAGTTGCCACCGCTCAGTATCAAGTCTTCGTCGGGGAAGATGTTGGGGTTGTCTGTGACGGAATTGCACTCAGTTTCGACCACCTGGGTCACGTAGGCCATCGCATCGCGCGAGGCGCCGTGCACCTGCGGCTGGCAGCGGAAGGAGTAGGGGTCCTGCACGGCGTGGCGGGGCAGGGTTTGCAGCTCCGAATCGGCCAGCAGCCCGCGCAGGCGGCGAGCCACCAGCACCTGCCCGGCGTG
>NZ_BAAGZM010000632.1:0-2401 GCF_054778495.1 Hymenobacter agri | reverse complement strand
TGGGCGGCCAGCGCGGCTTCGAAGGCGGCCTGCTCGTTGTCTTCCAAGCCAGCGTTGGGCGGCAGCTGCAGGGCCGGGCCGTCGTAGAGCACGCCGGTAAGTTGCTCAATCAGCTCGGCTACCGCCTGGAAGCCGGCCGCGACTTCGGCCACGGTACCGGGGTAGCTTTCGTGCAGCACCAGGTTGGCGCTCAGGCGCAGGGCCTGAAGCTGGTGACGCAGGCGGCCCGTCAGCTCGTGCTCGTAGGCCACGAAGCCGATGGCTTGGCTGAGGTTGCCGAAACTCACGCCGCGGCGCTTGTATTCGTCACGCAGCACGGCTTCGAGCAGCTTGCGCAGGCGCGGGAGCTGGTCGGCGGGCGTGGCGGCGGCATCGGAAGCGAGGGCCGCAAGGCGTGGGAAATAGCGGGCAGGCATGAGCGTGGGCGGTAGAATAAGGTTAAAATTACCGCACGCGCCGGGATATTGCCGCAGCCCGGGGCGGGCGCGAAGCGTATTTGCGTCCGCCCCACCCGCCCGCTACCGGGCCGCCGTGAGGCCGCGCGGAGCAGCCAGCGGGCCTTCCTCGTACATATTCAGGTACAGCCGGAGCGGCTCTTTACGGCCCTTCCAGCTCACGGAATATACATCGAGCTGGCCTTCGTTATCGACGCCGCCATCGCCGATTTTGAAGGCGCAGCAGCTGCCTTCGTGCTCGTAGCGAAGCGCTTCGCCGCGCGGGCCGAGCAGGGCGTTGAGGTAGCGCTGCTGGTTGCGCACGCCGGCTTCTTTGCCGCCGCCCACCCGCACCGGGTTATTTGCCGTAAAGCCGTAGGTTTCGTCCTGGCTCGATTCCTGAATCAGGAACGGCAGTACGCCGCTGGCCCCGCGCTCGTGCAGCCCCTCCGATACGGCCCCGCCGTAAGTGGGCGGCGTTTTGGGCCGGGCGGCTTCGCAGCCGGCCAACGCCAGCAGGCCCAGCAGGGCCATGCTGCTTTTTTTCATAAGCTGAATTTTCTTCATGCACGCATCTTTTTTTTCCGGTTCGACCAAAGTAGCTAGCCTGAACCGGATTTTGCTGTCGGGGGCTTTAACCCTGGGCTCCGGTCTTTTGTTGAGCTTAACCGCCGCCGCCCAGGATCCGGCCGCCGCGCCCGACCCGCGCCTGCCCGCCCTGCTCAGCGAGCGCAAGACCCTCACCGACCGCTACCGCGAGGCCAGCGCCCAGCGCCACAGCCTGTTCGGGAACAAGCCCTCCAAAAAGGACCTGCAGGAAGTGGTGGACGCCCTGCAGGGCATCGTGGACAAGGACCAGCAGATTGTGGACGTACTCAACGAAACCGCCACCAAAGCCACTACCACTTCGGCCCGGCTGGCCGCCACCACCACCCACCTCGAAACCAGCTCGCGCGACGACCGCAACCTCACCGCCCAGCGCCTATCGGAGCTCACCAACGAAGCCGAAAACCTGCGCCAGCGCGAAAAGCAGAACATCGCCCGCCAGCGCGACCTCGAAGCCGAAGTGGCCGAAGCCAAACAGGGCCACTTCGTGCGCGACGCCCTGATTGCGGGCCTGGCCGTGCTGTGCGTGGGGCTGGTAGTGGCTTTGCGTCGGCGGCGCAATTAGTAAGTGGTTGAATTACCTAACGCCCTTTGCATTATGCCTGATTACGCCGCAATGGGCCACGCTGAGCAAATGGGACCGCAGCTGCGCGAGATGGTGGAGCAGCTCTTGCTACGCGACCTGCGGCACTATGGAATTGACCCCACGGGCTTACGTTTCGACTGGTCAGATGCATGTGTTGAAGGCCACGGCACTACCCATCTCGATGGCCGCGTGGAGAATTATTCTGGAATTGCCCTGTTCGTGCCAGCGGGCAGCATCCGGGTAGAAGGGTGGATGGAGTTTATTCACAGCGAGAACTTTTTCCTGGCCTACTGGGAAACGCTGTTCGAATGCACCTTAGACCTGTATGAGGGCCCGGGCAGCCGTGCATTGAAAGTAAAGCTTGGTATTCCTCCCCATGTCTGGGAGCAGATTCCTCTGGCATTGCGGCCCCGGTTTGAGTCGGACCGAATGTAAGTGGTCGAAAAACTGCGCATCATCAGTAGCCCGGCAGCACCAGTGGTTTGAATCTGGCCACAGCGCGGGAAGGAATGCCCGTACGGTTGTTAGCCAGCCAAACTGCTCTGCTTGCTCCTATGACTGTCCTCTACTGGCTGCGCAACGACCTGCGCCTGCACGATAACGAAGCCCTAACCGCCGCCGCGGCGGCCGCCACTACCCTGCTGCCCGTGTACTGCTTCGACCCGGTGCAGTTGGGCCCCGATGCCTACCTGGGCCTGGCGCGTACCGGTCCGCACCGCCTGCCCTTCCTGCTCGAAACGCTGGCCGACCTGCAACGGCGCTACGCCGCGCTGGG
>NZ_BAAGZM010000631.1:0-2421 GCF_054778495.1 Hymenobacter agri | reverse complement strand
CAGGTCGAGCACGCTCACGCGGGTGGGCACAGCGGTTTCGACGGTGGCTCGGGCCGTGGCCGGATTGGGGTAGATGCTGAGCGCCAGGGCGCGGGCGGCCTCATTCTTGGTCGCTGTGGCCGTGCTCCGGTTGCGGGTGCCGAAGCTGATGATGCCGCCGGCCTGCGTGCCCACAAACAGCTCGGGGGCCCCGTCGCCGTTCACGTCGGCCGCAGCCACGGCACAATGCGAGTAGAAATCGAGGCCCAGGCGGGTATCCTCATACTGCCCGGTGGCGGGGTTGTAGAGTAGGTCGGTACGCTCCGACAACTGGCTGCCCTGGGCACGGTAGTCAGAAAACAGGCGCAGCAGGCCGCTGGCGTCCACTGTTAGCAGGTCGGGGCGGTTGTCGCCGTCGAAGTCGGCCACGGTAGCGCTCAGGTTGAGGGGCGGAAAGCCGCTGGCATCGCGCAGCTGGCCGAAATCGTTATTAGCCAGCACAAACAGGCTATCGACCGGGCCACGGCCGCGGTTGCGGAAATAGCGCAGGCTTTTGCCCGGCTCGCGCACTTCGTTGGTCCCGATGAGCAGGTCGACGTAGCCGTCGCCATCCACGTCGGTGAAGCAGGGCATGTCGCCGGTAGTGTAGGGCAAAATGCCGGTGCCAGTGGCCCCCTGGGGCTTGAAATACCCCACACTGGCCGTGCTCAGGGCCACGGGCTGGCCTGCCGGAGCCGTATTCAAAATGTAGTGCAGCAAGTTGGTTCCCCGGTCCCAGGCGCCGTACGCGAGGTCGAGTGCGCCGTCGCGGTTCAGGTCGACGAGTACCGGCTTGAGGGCCGTCAGGTTCTGCGCTGACAGCCCCAAGTAGTCGCTGTTCAGCAGCTTAAAGATGGGGCGCGCGGCAGTGCCCACGTTGCGGTAATAGGCCAGCGTGGCGCGGTAAGTAGTACCGGCGCGGTCGGCATAGTTGCCCACCAGCATATCCTTCAGGCCGTCGCCGTCGAGGTCGCCGAAGGTAGGGGCGGCGCCCTCGCTCACGTCAATCATGTCGTTTTGCAAAAAGCCCCCGGCACTGAGCGCGAAATTGGGCGCCCCGCTGGCCGCCGAATTGGCAAACAGCTGAACCTGGTGGCTCATGCTCACCTGGTCGGCCAGGTTGCTCACCATGTTGGGGGCCACCACAAGGTCAGCGCGGCCATCGAAATTGGCATCGAAGGAGTAGCCTACCGGAAACACCGGCACCCGCACCGGCGTAGCCGCCGACGGAAAGCTGGCGCTGATGCCGGCTTGGGTGAGCACTGGCGCGGCCGTGGTGCCCTGGTTGAGCAGGCGCACCAGCTCGGGGCAGTTGTCGCGCCCGTCGAGCAGGTCCTGGTCGCCGTCGCCGTCGAGGTCGCCGAGCAGCAGGCCGTGGCCGCCGGTGTGCAGCGGGCGCGCCGCCACAAAGCACGACTGCCCATTGAGCACGTAGCTGGCACAGCTGCTACAGGCCTGCACGGCCCCCCAGGTGTCGGTCGTCAGGGTGAAGGTGAGCGCGCTGCCGCAGGTGCCGGGGGTGTTGTTGATGTATTGCTCGATGAAGCTGGAACTAATGAAGTCATACGTCATGATGTCGAGCTTACCGTCGCCGTTCACATCCTGAATGGCCGGCAGGTTATAGCCGCCGATGGTGAGGTTGGCCGAGCCCGGGAAATTGCCGGTGAAGCGAATCTGGTTGGTGGTGAGCTGGAAGCTGGGGCGGCCGCCGTTCAGCACGTTGCGGAACACGCGAATGTCGCCGCCGCTGGTGAAGGTGAACAGGTCGGCGCGGCCGTCGCAGTCGTAGTCGCGCAGCAGCGCCCACTGGCGCAGGTCACTCGGAAACAGGCTTTCGTACTGCGGGGCGTACTGCCAGCGGCGGCCGTTGGGGGCCGTGGGCGCGGCCACGTTCAGGAAGGTATAGCAGCGGCTGCTCTCGTGGTCGAAGGCGAACAGGTCCTGCTGGCCGTCGTTGTTCAGGTCGATAGTGCTGAACTGCGGGGTATTCAGGCCACCCATCCAGGCGTTGCGCAGGGTATCGGTGCCATGCACCACGGCCCCGGCGGGGCGGTATTCGAAGCCGAAACCGGTGCCCGACTGGGCCCGGGCCAGCCCGGCAAAAGCCAGCAGCGCCAGCAGTAGCGTACACGAACGAATCATAGAGAGAAAAGGAAGGGAAGGAATGGGTAAAAGGCAGTGGCCGTGCGAAGAACAAAAATCACGCCCACCTTTGCAGCAAATTACACCCGGTTTGTCATTCCAGTTCATGCCCACGCCGCTTTACACCCAGTACCTAGCCGCCGGTGGCCAGGTCAGCACCGATTCGCGCCAGCCCCAGCCCGGCACCCTGTTCTTCGCCCTGAACGGCCCTAGCTTTCGCGGGGCCACGTTTGCGCCCCAGGCCCTGGCCGCCGGCGCCCG
>NZ_BAAGZM010000630.1:0-2421 GCF_054778495.1 Hymenobacter agri | reverse complement strand
CCGGCAGGTGGCCAGCGGCCACGGCCCACGCCTGCCGTTTTAATGCGGCTTCCTCCATTCGCCTTTTTCCTTTTCCACGTTTCCCTTCCCAGCCCGTCGCGCCCGGCCCTCCCCTGGCCCCGCGATTAGGCGCGCCCGGCCTTACCCGGCCCGTCGTGCCCACGCAAACGGGGCCGCTCGATGAGCGGCCCCGTTTGCGTTTGTCGCCTGCTCCGCAACGCGCCTTAGAAATGCACTTGCTCGGCCGCACGCAGCCAGTTTTCGGCTATGCTGGCGCCCAGGCCGGAGCCGGTAGGCATCTCGATTACGCCGCCGGGGCGGTAGCGGAAGCCGCCCACCACGGGGTCGGCCGTGAACATGAGCGGGGTGTCGAAGTCGCAGTGGTGAATGGCGGGGTTGCTGAGCGCGAGGTGGGCGGCGGCCGTCATGCCCAGACGCGATTCCAAGAAGCCGCCCACCTGCAGCGTGAGGCCGGCGGCTTCGCCCAGTTGCGCAATCTTTTGGGCCCGATGAAAGCCCGACGACTTGCCCAGCTTGATATTGAGCATCTGGCAGGCTTGCAGCTGAATGAGGCGGGCCGCGTCGTACTCGTCGCCGCAGCTTTCGTCGGCCATAATGGGGATGGGCGAGGCGGCCCGCACCCGGCTCAGCTCCATGAAATGCTGGCGCAGAATAGGCTCCTCGCAGTGCTCAATGTTGAACTCGCCCAGCGCCTGGAGCACGGCAATGGCATTCTCGGCCGTGCGCCAGCCCTGGTTGGCGTCGATGCGCAGCGGGTGCGCGGGGCCAATGCTGGCCCGAATGGCGCGGATGCGGGCCACGTCCTCGGCCAGCGTCCCACCCAGCTTTACCTTGATGGCCGGGAAGCCCTCCTGCTGAAACCGCACGGCGTCGGGCGCCATTTTGGCGGCCGGGCCCAGGCTCACGGTCATGTCGGTGGTGAGGATTTTATTATTCTTACCACCCAGAAACGCATACAGCGGTAGGCCCGCATGCTGGGCCGCCAGGTCGTGCAGGGCAATATCGAAGGCGCTTTTGCAGCTGCTGTTGCCGTAGATGATGCGGTCCAGCTCGGCCAGGCAGCCGGCGATGTCCAGCGCGTCGCGGTCTCGGAGGGCGGGCGCGAAATACTGCCCCACCACCCAGCACGTATCCAGGCTTTCGCCGTTGATGGTGAGGAAGGGGCTGCACTCGCCGAAGCCCACCAGGCCGCCGGCCGTGCGCAGCACCACCACCATATTCTCCACGGCCAGCAGTGGCCCGAGGGAGATGACGAACGGCTCGCGCAGCGGCACCCGCAGCTTGTAGATGCTCACGGATTGGATGGTGGTGTCGGACATAAAGCGGCGGGTTGGTCTACGAATAACGGCGGCTGGTCGGGATAACGCAACCCGGCCGCGGGCAATGGCTACCGGGCGACGTATTTGGACGTTTGTTTGCAAAGCGGCTAGCCGCGGGCCTGAACCGCCGGCCGGGGTAGAGACGCATATTTGCGTCTCGTCGTTGAACGAAAACGCTGGAACATCGCGGCTTTGGTCGTTCAACGACGAGACGCGAATACGCGTCTCTACCCCGGCCGCTCTCTTATCAACCGAGTCAATTCCAATTCATGAACGCACTCCCCCGCCGCCTTGCCGGCCTCTCCCTGCTGTTGGCCGCCGCCGGCAGCTTTGCCTTTTTGCCGCACCGCGCCCCCAGCAAGCTTTATGTTTCTGATTACGAGAACGTGCTGGGCACTTCTTTCGAACTGAAAGTGGACGCCACCGCCGCCCAGCCCGCTGCCCGCGCCGAAACTGCCGCGCTGCACGAGGTCGACCGGCTCAACAAAATCCTCAGTGGCTACGATGCCAGCAGCGAGTTCAGCCGCTGGCTGCGGGCCGGGCAAAAGCCGGTGGCCGTGTCGGCCGAGCTGTACGAGGTGCTGGATTTGTTTGAGCAGTGGCGGCTGAAAAGCCACGGCGCGCTCGACGCCTCGGCCGAAACCGTGAGCCAGCTCTGGCGCGACGCGGCCAAGCAGAACCGCCAGCCCACCGAGGCCGAAATTGCCGCCGCCGTGGCCGCCGTGCGCCAGCCGCACTACCTCCTCAACCCCGAAACCCGCACCGCCCAGCGCCTGAGCAGCGCCCCGCTGGTGCTCAATTCCTTCGCCAAAAGCTACATCCTCAACAAAGCCGCCGATGCCGCGCTGGCCACGCCCGGCGTGCAGGGCGTGGTGCTCAACATGGGCGGCGACATTCTGGTGCGCGGCGAGCACGCCGAGCAAATTGACGTGAGCAACCCCCGGGCCGACGCCGAAAATGACCTCCCCGTGGCCCAGCTGCAGGTGCACGACAAAACCGTGGCCACCAGCGGCGACTACCGTCGCGGCGAAACCATAGCCGGCCGCTGGTACTCGCACATCGTCGACCCGCGCACGGGCCG
>NZ_BAAGZM010000629.1:0-2423 GCF_054778495.1 Hymenobacter agri | reverse complement strand
GCGGGCGGGCGGGCGTGCCGTACACCAGCGCGTAGGCCGGCACATCGTGCGTCACGACGCTGCCCGCGCCCACAAAAGCGTAGCGGCCCAGCCGCACGCCGCACACCACGGTGGCATTGGCCCCGATGGTGACGCCCTGCTCCAGATAGGTGGTGAGGTATTGCCCGGGCCCCTTACGCGGAATGGCGCTGCGCGGGTTCTTTACGTTGGTAAAAACCACCGACGGGCCCAGAAAAACGTCGTCTTCGCACACCACGCCGCCGTAGAGGCTCACGTTGTTCTGCACCTTCACGTTGCGGCCCAGCGTCACGCCGTCGGCCACGAATACGTTCTGGCCCAGGTTGCAGGCTTCGCCAATGTCGGCCCCGGCCGAGATGTGACAGAAGTGCCAGATGCGGCTGCCCCGACCCACCTGGCAGCCTTCGTCGAGGATGGCCGTGGGGTGGGCGTAGTAATCGGGGGAGACGTGAGACATGCGGGCAACAGATGGTTTCGGCCCGCAAAGGTAAGGCAGCGAGCGGGGTTGGGGTCGTACTTTTGGGTAAACCTCCGAAACCGACACCGTTATGGGCCTGCCTGCTTTCAAATTTCCCGAAGAATTTGTGCCTGTTTCGGCTGAAGACTACCTGCGGCAGGAAGCTGCTGCTGAAACCCGCCACGAATACGCTAATGGCCGGGTGTGGGCCATGGCTGGGGCTGAAATGGCGCACAACGATATCAACTATAACCTCAATCAGGTGCTTGGCCCGCAATTGCGCCCGCGCGGCTGCAAAGCCAATATGAGCGACTTGCGGGTGCAAACGAAGAATCGTTCCGGCTATCTGTACCCGGATACCGTGGTCGTATGCGGCACACCAGTGCTTTCCGATGAAGTAAAGCCGCGCTCCCTCACCAACCCGGTGCTCATTGTGGAAGTTACTTCTTCCTCAACTGCCGAGCGCGACCATTACGAGAAGTTCACGCTCTACCGTCAGATTGAGAGCCTGCGCCAGTACCTGATGCTCAGCTCCGAAGAAGTGCACGCCGAGTTATACACCCGGGACGAGCTGGGCCGCTGGATATTCACCGAAACCCGCGACCCGGCCGCCGTGCTGGACCTGAGCAGTATCGCCTGCCAGGTGCTGCTGGCAGAGGTATATGCGGGCGTGGAGCTTTAAAGCTTCACGCACACGTTCTGCGCCTCGGTGAAGAAGCGCAGGGCTTCCAGCCCGCCCTCGCGGCCCACGCCGGAGTTTTTCATGCCGCCGAAGGGGGTGCGCAGGTCGCGGTGCAGCCAGGTGTTCACCCACACAATGCCGGCGTGCAGCTGGTGGGCCACGCGGTGAGCCCGCTGCAGGTCGCGCGTCCAGACGGTGGCCGACAGGCCGTAGTCGGTGCTGTTGGCCATCATCAGCGCTTCCGCGTCGGTGTCGAAAGGGGTGAGGGTCACGACGGGGCCGAAGATTTCCTCCTGGTTCACGCGGCAGTCGAAGGGCAGGTTCTCGAACACGGTGGGCTCCAGGAAGTAGCCGTTGGCGCAGCGGCCGGGCACGGTGGCGCGGTGGCCGCCAGCCAGCAGGGTGCCACCTTCCTCGTGCGCCAGCTTAATGTAGGCTAATACTTTCTGCAAGTGCGCCTCGCTCACGAGCGCGCCCTGCTTGGTATCGGCATCCAGCGGGTCGCCGATTTTCTGGTCCTGGAGCTGCTTCAGAAACTCGGTTTTGAATGATTCATAAATCGGGCGCTCGATGAAAATGCGCGAGCCACAGAGGCAAATCTGGCCTTGGTTGGCGAAGCTGCTGCGGATGCTGGTGGCCACGGCGGCGGCCAGGTCGCAGTCGGCAAACACGAGGTTGGGGTTTTTGCCGCCCAGCTCCAGGCTGAGCTTTTTGAACATGGGCGCGGCCGTGGCCGCCAGGTGCCGCCCGGTGGCCGTGCCCCCGGTGAAGCTAATGGCCTTGATACCCGGATGCTCCACGATGGCCTGTCCGCAGCCCGGCCCGGTGCCGTTCACGATGTTGAGCACGCCCGCCGGCAGGCCGGCCTCGATGCACAGCTCACTCAGCAGGAAGGCCGTGGCGGGCGTGATTTCGGAGGGCTTGGCCACCACGCAGCAGCCCACGGCCAGCGCAGGCGCAATCTTCCAGGTGAAAAGGTAGAGCGGCAGGTTCCAGGGCGAGATGCAGCCCACCACGCCCACGGGGTGGCGCACGGTGTAGTTCACGGCCACGCCGTCCTGCACGTGGGCTTCGGTGGCGAAATGGCCGGCGGCGGTGCCGAAGAAATGGAAGTTGCTGGCGGCGCGCGGAATATCCATCACCCGGGCCAGGGCCAGGGGCTTGCCGTTGTCCTGGCTTTCGGCGCGGGCCAGGCGCTCCAGGTGGGCGTCGATGAGGTCGGCGATTTTCACCAGCAGGCGGCCCCGGTCTTCGGCGGGCAGGGCG
>NZ_BAAGZM010000628.1:0-2427 GCF_054778495.1 Hymenobacter agri | reverse complement strand
GCGGGTGGTGCCGACGGCAGACGGGGCGGGCGTTTGGGCATGGGCGGCAGCGGGCACGGCGGCCAGGGCCGAAAGGAGCAGAAAAGAGGTGGCGGAGGTTTTCATGGTGCAGAAAAAAGCGGTTGCTGAAGCAGAGCCCCGAGCCGCTAACCGGCTGGGAATGGGACAAAGCAACGACGCCCCCGAACCCCTTTTTCTACCTTTTCGACCACGCCCGGCCACTTTCCGACGAAAAGCCCGGCCCGGTTTTTTAGTCGAAAAAATCCCCGGCTTAGTCGAAAAACCGCCCACCGCCCGCTGTTTCCCGGCCCAAAACCCGCCACCTTCGCCCCATGCAACCCACCGCCCCCGCCGACCGCCCCAGTCGCTTCCCGTTCATCTTCGAACTCCTCATCTGGAGCCTGTACGTGGGCATCTACAAGTACAGCTTCTACCTCGAAGAAGCCGCCCACCAGCACCGGCCGGCCCGGGCCAACTTCCCTTTTCCGCAGCTCATGCTGTTTGCGCTGCTGGCCACGCTGTACGTGTTGCCCTGGTACCGCTGGCTGGTGCCGCGGCTGCTGCGGCAGCGTCGCTACGCGCTGCTGGCGGTGGGCTCGTTGCTGTACCTGTGGTGGGGCATCAAGCTGAACAGCTGGCTGATGGCGCTGCTGTTCAGCCCGATAGCCGTGCCGCCGGTGCTGGTCGATTTCTACCACTTCTACGCCGCCATCACGCCGAAGCAGCTGCTGGGCATCCAGAACCCGGTGCTGGGGCTGTTGCTCACCGATATGCTGGCCTTTGGCTGCGTGGCCTTCGTACGGGCGGCCTTCGAGCAGGAAACGCGCCGCCGGCTATTGGAGCGCGACCACCTGGCCCTGCAGCTCACGCAGCTCAAAAGCCAGCTGCAGCCGCACTTTTTGTTCAATACCCTCAACAGCATCTACGGCCTGAGCCTGGCCGGCTCGCCCGAAACACCGCGCTTCATTCTGCTGCTCTCGGAGCTGATGCGCTACGTGCTCTACGACAGCGGCAAGGAGTTTATCGCGCTGCCCGAAGAAGTGGTGTTTCTCGAAAACTACTTCGAGATGGAACAGCGCAAGTACGCCGGGGCCCGCATCGAGCTGCGCACCCACGGCGAGATGGCCGGCCGCCAGGTGCCACCGCTGCTGCTGCTGCCGCTGGTGGAAAATAGCTTCAAGCACGGCCGCCACCATTTTTCCGATAAGGCCAGCGTGGAGGCCACACTCACGGCCTCATCTGGCCGGCTGCATTTCGTCATCGAAAACGACATGCTGCCGGATATGTCTGCGGCCGCACCCAGCGGCAAGCGCAGCGGCGGCATCGGCCTGGTGAACATCCGCCAGCGGCTGCAGCTGTATTACCCCGACGCGCACGAGCTGACGCTGTCGGAGCAGGCGGGCCGGTACCGGGCCGAAGTGGTGTTGAACGGGTAGAGACGCAACATTTTGCGTCTCGTCGTTGAACGGAATCGCAAGGCGGTATAAACGCAAGTCGTTCAACGACGAGACGCAAAATGTTGCGTCTCTACTTCATTTGGGCCGCATCTTTGCCCCATGTCCTCCCCCATTCGCTGCCTGATTGTCGATGACGAGCCGCTGGCCCACCAGGTGCTCACGCAGTTCATTGCCCAAACGCCCGGCCTGGTGCTCACCGGCACTTGCCGCAACGCCATGGAAGCCCACGAGCACCTCGGCAGCCAGCCCGTCGATTTGCTGTTTCTCGACATCGAAATGCCGCTGATAAACGGGCTGGCCTTCCTGCGCACGCTGAAGAACCCGCCCAAAACCATCCTCACCACCGCCTACCGCGAATACGCCTATGAGGGCTACGAGCTGGAAGTGCTCGACTACCTGCTCAAGCCCTTTAGCTACGAGCGGTTTCGCAAGGCTACGGGCCGCCTGCAAGTGGCGGCCGCCCCGGCTGAGGAAGAAAAGTCGCTGCTGCTCAAAGACCAGGGCAACCTGTACAAGGTGCCGTACCGCGACATTCAGTACGTGGAGGGCTGCAAGGACTACGTGAAGGTGGTGACGACCGCCAAAACCCACCTGCACCACGCCACCATGAAGGAAATGGCCGACCTGCTCGGCCCCGATTTTGGGCGCGTGCACCGCTCGTTTATCGTGGGCGCGGCCCATATCCGCCGCCTGCAGCCCGAGCAAATTGAGCTTATCGACGGCAGCCTGATTCCCATCGGTCAGTCGTACAAGCCCGAGCTGCTGGCCTGGTTTAAGAAGTAGACGTTAGTGCACGTAGTCGGCCAGCTTGCGCATTTGGGCCGGCTCGTACACTTGGCCGTTTTTCACCACCAAATGCACCCGGCGCAGGTCACGGATTTGCGCCAGCGGGTTGCCGTCGACGATGAGCACATCGGCCTGCTTGCCGGCGTCGAGCGAGCCGGCGCGCTGCTCGGCCTGCATGGCGCGG
>NZ_BAAGZM010000627.1:0-2433 GCF_054778495.1 Hymenobacter agri | reverse complement strand
GGCCGACGTGCAGGCCCTGCTGGCCCTGGCCCAAACGGCCCGCCGCGCGCCTTCGCTGGGCCCACAGGAATTCACGTTTGAAAATCAGTTTTACCTCGTGACGGTGGCGCTGGTGCCCGGCCAGGACGAAGCAACGCTGCATTTCAGCAACATTACCGGCCGGCGCATGGCCGAAGACTGGCTGGGCCGCCAACGAGCCTTCTATGAGAATGTGCTCGACCAGGTGCCCACCGCCGTGGCCGTGTTCGACGACGCGCACCGCTACCTGTTTGTCAATTCGGCCATTGAGCCCGACCCGGCCGTGCGCGGCTGGATGCTGGGTAAAACCAGCACCGAAGCCTGCGCCTACCGCCAGCGCCCGGCGGCCGTGGCCGAGCAGCGCGCCGCCGCTTTTGCCGAGGTGATGCGGACCGGCCACGGCGTGCAGTGGGAAGAAACCTTTGCCGAAGCCGGCGGCGACGAGCGGCACTACATGATGTGGTACCGGCCGATAGCCGGCCTGTCGGGCACGTCGCTGATTATCAGCCTGGCCATCGACCTCACCGAGCGCAAGCGGGCCGAGCAGCAGGTGGTGCACCAGCAGGAATTCTACGAGTCCATTCTCAACCTGGTGCCGTTCGATGTGGCCGTGTTTGATGCCGAGCACCGCTTCCGCTTCGTGAACCCTGCTTCGATTTCCGACCCGGCGGTCCGGCAGCAGATTATTGGCCTGAGCAGCGCCGAGTATTTCATACAGCGCCAGTCGCAGCACCCCGACATCGCCCTGCAGCGCGAGCAATACTTCGACCTGGCCGTGCGCACCCGCACCGACGTGACCTGGGAGGAGATGCGCACCGACCGCCGCGGCCGCCCGCAGCTGATGGTGCGCCACCTGCGCCCCGTGTTCGGGCCCGATGGCGCCCTGCGCCTGGTAGTGGGCTCGGGCATCGACATCACGGCGCGCTACGTGGCCGAAAACCTGCAGCAGCAGGTGCAGGAAATGCTGCGCGAGCAGGAGGCCTTCATCCGGCAGATTGTGGATGCCCTGCCCAACGTGTTGTACCTGGTGGAAGCGAATTCGTCGGTTTCGTTCTCGAACCGCGTGTTCAACGAGCGTATTGTTGATTCGCTGCACCTCGACCCCACCGAAGTGCAGCCCGAAGTGGTGGCCCAGGAACTGGCCGCCCTGCGCGCCCTCAACGAGGAAGTGCTGGGCTCGGGCCGGGCTATTACCCGCGAGCTGCCCCTCACGCTGCGCACCGGCGAGCTGCTGTACTACCAGGTGTATAAGCAGCCGCTGCGCCGCGCCGACGGCCGGGTGGGTGTGCTCACCATCAGCACCGACGTGACCGAGGTGAAGCGGGCCCGCCAGGAGCTGGAGCGCCGCGAGAAGCAGTATTACGACTTGGTGCACTACTCACAGGCCCTCATCTGCACCCACGATTTGCAGGGCGTTATCCTCACGGTGAACCCGGCCGTGGAGCAGCTGCTGGGCTGGTCGGAGGCCGAGCTGGTGGGCCGTTCTCTGGGCAGCGTGCTGCTGCCCGAGCACCTGCCGGCGTTTGAGGAGCAGCTGGCCGCGCTGGCCGCACACCATTCGCAAGACCGGCACCTCACCGTGCGCACCCGCACCGGCGAACGGCGCTACCTGCGCTGCTATTCCTACCCCGTTATGGAAGAGGGCTACCCGCCCTACGTGGTGGCGTCGGGCTACGACGTGACCGAAGGGGTGCTGGCCCGGCGTGCGCTGGAGCAGGCCAAGCGCGAGGCCGAAGACAATGCCCAGGCCAAGGAAAATTTTCTGGCGCGCATGAGCCACGAAATCCGCACGCCCCTGAACGGGGTGCTGGGCATGGCCAAGCTGCTGCACAAAACTCCGCTCTCGGCCCAGCAAACCGAATACCTGCACGCCATGCAGCAGGCCGGCCACCACTTGCTCAGCTTGCTGAACGACGTGCTCGACATGGCCAAAATCACATCGCACCACCTGCAGCTCAACATCGTGCCCTTCGACCTGGGCGAGCTGCTGGGCGGCGTAGGCCAAACGGTGGCGGCCCTGGCCTCGGCCAAGGGCCTGGCCCTGCAGGTGCAGCCCCTGCCCTCCGAGGCGCTGCGCGTGGCCGGCGACGCCTACCGCCTGCACCAGATTCTGCTCAACCTGCTGGCCAACGCCATCAAGTTTACCGAGCAGGGCTACGTTGAGCTGGGAGCCAGCGTGCTGGCTGCCACCGACGACTACTTCACCCTGCGCTTCTGGGTGGCCGATTCCGGCATTGGCATTGCGCCGGCCGAGCAGGCTCACATTTTCGAAGCCTTTGCCCAGGCCAGCGCCGACACCAGCCGCCGCTACGGTGGCACGGGCCTGGGCCTGGCCATCAGCCAGCAGCTGGTGGAGCAAATGGGGGGCACGCTGGCCCTGCGCAGCGCCCCGGACCAGGGCAGCACCTTTTCGTT
>NZ_BAAGZM010000626.1:0-2433 GCF_054778495.1 Hymenobacter agri | reverse complement strand
CCCCACGCCGCGGTGGCGTAGCGCCGGGCCGCGCGCCGGACGTAGCTTTGTGGCCCGTCGGCGACGCTGGCGGTTTCCGTTTTGCCGATTGACTGCATGGCCGACGCCTTACCCATTCGCGTGCTGATTGTGGAGGACGAGCCCCTCTACGCCGACCAGCTGGAGCTGCACCTGGAGCGGCTGGGCTACGAGCCGGTGGGGCCGGCGGCTAACGCCCGCACCGCGCTGGCCTTGTTTCGGGCCGAAGCTGTCGATTTAGCCCTGCTCGACGTGCAGCTGCGCGGAACGATGGATGGCATTGAACTGGCCGCCGAGCTGCTGGCCCTGCGGCCCGTGCCGCTGCTGTTCCTGACTTCCTGCGCCGATGATGAGACATTTGCCCGCGCCCGCCCGCTGGGCCCGGCCGCCTACCTTATAAAGCCCGTGGCCCCCGATGCCCTGCAACGCGCCATGGCCCTGGCCGTGGATGGCTTTATGGCCCCGCCCGCGGCACCCGCCGCGGTGCCATTCGAAACTGTAGTCAACCGCCATGCGGCCCTCTTTGTGAAGGAAAATGGCCTGCTCGAAAAGATTCTGCTCGACAGCATTCGCAGCGTGGAAGCCAGCGACAAATCGTGCCGCCTGGTGCTGGCCGGGCGCGTGGTGCAGGTGCGTATGCCGTTGCGCGAGCTGGTGCGCCACCTGCCCGCCGACCGCTTCGTGCAGATTCAGCGCAGCTATTTCGTCAACCTCGACTACATAGAGCGGCTCGACCCGGTGCGCCACCTCGTGCAGGTGGGTGAGCAGCTGCTGCCCGTGAGCGAAACCTACCACGCAGAGCTGCTGCGCCGCCTGCGCACGCTGGGGTAGGGGGCGGGCTGGGCCCGCTTCGCGCCGATGCCCCATCTTTGCCGCATGACTTCCCGCCTCCTGCTCCTGGGCGCTGGCCGCTCGGCCTCGTCCCTCATCCAGTACCTGCTGCGCCACGCGCCCACCGAAAACTGGTTTCTGACCGTGGCCGACGTGAACCCGGCCCACCTCGCGCCCGTGCTGGCCGCGCACTCGCAGTACGCCCGCGCCGTGCCCTTCGACCTGGCTAACGAAGCGCAATTAGAAGAACTGGTGAGCCAGGCTGATGCCGTGATTTCGATGCTGCCCGCCACGCTGCATCCGGTGGTGGCGCGGGCCTGCGTGCGCCAGGGCCGCCACCTGGCCACGGCTAGCTACGTGAGCCCCGAGATTCGGGCGCTACACGACGACGCGCAGGCCGCCGGCGTAACGCTGCTCATGGAATGCGGGCTCGACCCGGGCCTCGACCATATGTCGGCGATGCGGGCCATTGCCCACATCCGGCAGCGCGGGGGCGTTATCACCAGCTTCAAAAGCTACTGCGGCGGCTTGCTGGCCCCGGCCGCCGAGGGCGACAATCCCTGGAAATACAAGTTCACCTGGAACCCGCGCAACGTGGTGCTGGCCGGCCAGAGCACGGCCAAGTTTCTCGAAAACGGTCGGCCGCGCTTTATTCCGTACCAGCAATTATTTGCCCGCACCGAAACCCTGACCGTGCCCGGCTACGGCGAGTTTGAGGGTTACGCCAACCGCGACTCACTGAGCTACCGCGCACCGTACGGGCTCGACGACATTCCGACCATTCTGCGCGGTACGCTGCGCCGGCCGGGCTACTGCGCCGCCTGGCACGCGCTGGTGCGCCTGGGCCTCACCGACGACAGCGTGAACATCGACAACCCGGAAACCCTGACCTGGGCCCAGCTGGTGGAAGCCTACCTGCCCGCCTCGCTCATTCCGCATCTCGATGTGGCCCAGCGTACCGCGGCCTACCTCGGCCTGAACCCCACCGGCGAAGAAATGGGCCGCCTGCACTGGCTGGGCCTGTTTTCGGGCCGGCCAGTGGGCCGTGCCCACGCCACACCCGCCCAGTTGCTGGAGCACCTGCTGGCCGAAAAATGGCAGCTCCAGCCCCACGACCACGACCTGATTGTGATGCAACACCTGTTCGAATTTGAACTGGATGGCCACACACACCGTCTCACCTCGTCGCTGGCCGTGGTGGGCGACGATACCACGCACACCGGTATGGCCAAAACCGTGGGCCTGCCCTTGGGCATGGCCGTGCGCCGGCTGCTGCGCGGCGAGGTGCCCCAGCGCGGCGTCCTCATCCCGGTGAATGCCGACCTCTACGAGCCCATTCTGGACGAGCTGGCGGCTGATTACGGCATTCGTTTTCAAGAGGAAGAAGCCTAGCCCGAAAGATGGGGCAATACGCGGACGGCAACGGGCGTTGGCGCGCGGCATGAAAGCACTTCGGGCTTATTTAGTACTGCGCGGTAAGCTGCTGCTGCGGCTGCTGCGCGAGATTGGCTGGCTGCGGCTGGCGCTGCTGTTGCCCATCGTGGCCGTTGCGCTGGGCCGGACGCTGGTGCTGGCCGCCCGGCA
>NZ_BAAGZM010000625.1:0-2436 GCF_054778495.1 Hymenobacter agri | reverse complement strand
CAGACCCCGCCGCCGCTGACCGCACCGCCGACGCCGAGTACTACTACGCCGTGAGCGGCCTCTACCTGTCGCACCCCGACGCCGAGGGCCTGATTCTGAATTTCGCGGCCCGGCATCCGGCCCACCCGCGCGCCGCCGTGGCCTACTTCGAGCTGGGCAAGTTCTACTTCGACCAGAAAGACTACGAGGCCGCCATTCGCTACTTTACCAAGGTAGCGCCCGACAACCTGAGCAACGACCAGCGCGCCGAGTCCGATTTTAAGCTGGCCTACAGCTACTTTGAGCAAAAGGACTACGAAAAGTCCCGCCTGCTGTTCGACCGCAATAAGCAGGTGCAGAGCCAGTACAAGTACGCCAGCTCGTACTACGCCGGCTACCTGGCTTACCGCGCTGGCGACTACGCCGCCGCCCGCAACGACCTGAGCGTGGCCGAGCAGAACGACGCCTACAAGGCGGTGGTGCCGGCCATCATGACGCAGATTTACTACAAGGAAGGCAACTACGATGGCTTGATTGCCTACGCTGGTAAGGCCCTGCAGCAGACCCCGCCGCCACAGAACTCCGACGAAATCCAGCTGCTGCTCGGCGATGCCTACTACCAGAAGGCTCAGTACAAGGAAGCTGCTGAGAACTTCGATAAGTACGCCGGGCTGCACCAGGGCCGCATCGAGCCGGCCTTACAGTATAAGATTGGCTTTGCCAATTACAAGATGGGCGACTTCAAGGGCGCCATTGCCAGCCTGAAAAACGTGGCCGTGCTGCGCGACTCATTAGGCCAGAACGCCGCCTACCATTTGGGCCTGAGCTACATCCAGACCGGTCAGAAGCGCGAGGCTGTGACGGCTTTCGAGGCCGCCCGCCAGAGCACCTTCGACCGGAACATTGCTGAAAATGCCACCCTGAAGCTGGGCCAGGTGCAGTACGAGCTAGGCAACCTGCCCGAAACCATTGCCGTGCTGCGCGATTTCCGCAAGCGCTTCCCGCGCTCGAAAAACCAGCCGGTGGTCGATGATTTGCTGAGCAACAGTTTTTTATCTAGCACCGACTACGGGCAGGCGCTGGCCTATCTCGAAGGCATCGACGACCGCAGCGACAAGCTGAACGCTACCTACCAGCGCGTGGCCTACGCCCAGGCCGCCACGCTATACAACAACGGCAACTACGCCCAGGCGCTGCCGCTGCTGGATAAGTCATTGAAATTTCCGGCCGATGACGGCCTGCGTGCCGCTGCTCAGGTGCTGCGCGGCGAGATTTTCAGTGTGGGCCAGCAGTATCCGGATGCCATCACGGCCTACGCGGCGGCGGCCCGCTCGGCCCGGCAGGGCGGTGTGAGCCCCGAGGAAGCTGACTTCGAGCAAAAGGCCCGCTACGGCCTCGGATACGCCTACTACAACACCAAGCAGTACGACCGCGCCCGCGCCCAGTTCCAGGCCTTCCTGAACGATATCGATGCCAAGCCGTCGGACATCAACTACTACGACGCCACGCTGCGCCTGGCCGATACCTACTACATCGCCAAAAGCTACCCGCAGGCGCTGACGCTCTACGACAAAGTCATTCAGGCCAACGCCGCCGATAAGGACTACGCCTACTACCAGAAGGGCCGCACGCTGGGCGCCATGGGCCGCCGCGAGGAAGCCAGCAGCACCCTTGCCGCCCTGCTGAAAACCAGCCCCAACTCACGCTACGCCGAGGATGCCGTGTTCCAGCAGGCCCAGCTTTCGTTTGAAGCGGGCGACTACCAGCCGGCCGCCGCGGGCTTCTCGAAGCTGATTGACAACCGGCCCAACAGCTCGCTTATTCCGCAGGCGCTGCAGAAGCGCGGCGTGTCCTACGCCAACCTGGAGCAGCAGGACAAGGCCGTGGCCGACTTCCAGCGTGTGCTCACGGAGTACCCGCGCAGCGAGGCCGCTTCGCAAGCGCTGTATAGCCTGCAGGAAAGCCTGACTGCCCTGGGCCGTACCGAAGAATTTGATGCGGCGCTGGCCGGCTTCAAAGCCCAGAACCCCGACAGCAAGGCCACCGAAAGCGTGGAATTTGAAGCGGCGAAGTCGCTGTATCTGGCTGAGAAATACCAGCCCGCCATCCTGCGCCTGGAGTCGTACTTGAAGCAGTACCCGCAGTCGGCCCTGGGCCCGGATGCCCGGTTCTTCCTGGCCGATTCGTACCTGAAAACCGGCGACCGCCAGCAGGGTCTGACCCGCCTGCGCGCCGTGGTAGAGGAAGGCAAGTCGGAGTTCGTGAACCGCGCCGTGGGCCGTCTGGCCGACCTCGAATTCGAGAACAAGAACTACGCCGAGGCCGCTAAGCTCTACGAGCGCCTACGCGGGGCCAGCACCAACCGGCGCGAAGTGGCCAACGCCACCCTCGGCCAAATGCGCAGCCTCTACGAGAGCGCCGACTATGCCGGCACCCGCCGCGTGGCCGAGGAGCTGC
>NZ_BAAGZM010000624.1:0-2439 GCF_054778495.1 Hymenobacter agri | reverse complement strand
CGGTGGCCCGCAGCAGGTTCTGCGCGGCGGCCACCGGAGCCGGCTGCCGGTGCGTGCCCCGGGCATTAGTCCACTGCACCACGGGTCGCAGGTACAAGTCTTCGCCTTCGATGCGGTCGGGGTCGCTGTGGTGGAGGCGCATGCTGCGTCGGGCCACCAGAAAAGTGCTGTCGGGGGCCAGGGCAAACGTGAAGCGCACCGAATCCGGTACGCCGGGCAGCGGGTCGAGCGCCACCCCGCGCGCCCATTCGGCGGTATCGGGCTGCGGTTGCTCCTGGCGGGTCAGCCAGGGCTCCTGGTCCCAGGGGTGCGGGAAATTGATGTCTTGCCGGCGCTCCCGAAAAATCTCGCGCACCAGCGTATCGGCCGAGTTACGCACCAGCACCGGCAGCCGCATCGGGGGCGGGTATTGCAGGCCGTCGGCCCGGATATCCGTGAGCCGCTGGACGAAGCCCATTTCCCGGTACTCGTAACTGTGCATATCGATGCCCCACCACACCGTATCGAGTTGCAGGGCAGCGCGCGCCACCGTGAGCGTGAGATGGAGCGGCTGGCCGGTTTGGTTGCGCACGTACACGCTTTCGCTGTTGCTCCACTCGGGGGTGCAGGCCGTGGCCAAGCCCGCCAGCAGGCCCGGCAGGCAGTAGCAAAACGCCCGGCGGCGGGTGGCGGCGGACCTGTTTGGTGGGTGGTTGGACCGTTTCATGCCGAACTTTTTCCTCAATGCCCGGCCGCGGAAAAAGTAACCCGGCAACCCGTCCACGGCCCGCGCCGGCCGCCGCTACGGCCCGCGCCCAGCGTGCGCGGGCGGCATTAAATTTCAATTAATCTGCAGCCGGCCCCACAAATGACGCGTACAGTTGAGCTAACAAACCTGCTCGCTGCTCATGTCCACTACCCTATTCGCCCGCCTGCTGCTGCTAGCTCTGCTCGCCGGCTGCGGCACCAAGCCCGACGGCACCCCCTACGGCGTGAACCCCGCCAAAGTAGCCAAAGAACATGCCCGGGATTCAGTTGATACCGCCCGCCGCTACGACCACTACAAAAAAGGCATGCCCAAAGGCGCCGAAGTCAACGCCATCAGCAACGGCGGCACCCAAGGGCAAGTCGACATGACCACGGGCCAGTAGCGGCCAGATGCGGGAGCAGAATAATCGGCCTGTTTTTCCCAAGCCCTGCACTAAGCGTCCAAACTGCCGCGCCGCATCTCCAAAGCCCCGCCACGGGTTTCCAAATCAAGGTTTCGCTTGATAAAATCCTGGTCTCGACTCATCAGACCTTAGTTCCGGCTTTTCTAAGCACCAAAAAGGCCCGCTGGTACTAACAGCGGGCCTTTTTGGTGCTTATTACATCCGCCTAGCGCCGCCGGCCAAAAATGCGCAGCAGAAACAGGAACAGGTTCACGAAATCGAGATACAGCGTGAGCGCACCCAGAATAGACGCCTTGTTGCTCATCTCCTCGCCTTCCGTCACGCCCAGCAGCGCCAGCTGCTTCAGCTTCTGCGTGTCGTAGGCGGTGAGAGCGGTGAAGAGCAGTACGCCGATGAAGGAGGTAAAGATTTCTACGGCCGGATTACGTAGAAACAGGTTCACCACCATGGCAATAACCAGGCCGATGAGGGCCATGCTTAGCAGCTTGCCCCAACCCGACAGGTCGGACTTGGTGAAGTAGCCGAAGAGGCTCATGATGCCGAAGGTACCTGCCGTGATGAAGAACGTGGACGCGATGGACGATGACGTATAGGCCAGAAACACGCAGCTCAGCGTTACGCCGTTCAGCAGGGCGTAGCCCACGAAAGCCCCCTGCACCTTGCCTAGGCTCCAGTCGAAGATGCGGGCCGACAGGAAGCCCACTACTACCAGCTCCAGAATAATCAGGCCCATGAAGACGAACGGGGTACCGAACACGAACTGAATCAGCGCGGGCGAAGTGGAGGCAAACAGGGCAATGCCGCCCGTCAGGCCGAGGCCGGCGGCCATCCAGCCGTAGACCTGCGCAAAAAAGCGCGCCTGTACCTGAGCGGCCTCCTCAGCCGAGATGTAGACCGGGCGGGGCTGCGGGGTGAACTGATTTTCTTCCATTGAATGAGTGAGCTAAGGGGTTGGAAAGATGAATAACGGTGACGAAGCTACGCAATGGTTTTTCGTTGGCCGGAATGGGGCCGAGCCGGCGCATATCTTCGCCCCATGCACGCATCTGCCTACCTCACCCTTGCCGCACTGGGCCTGCTGGCCTGCTCGCAGCAGTCGGCCGAAACCGCCAACTCCGCCGCCGGCCCGCCGGACCGCACCACCCAACAGCCAGCCCCTGCGCCCTTCCCCGAAACCTTCGAAACCGGCAGTAAGGGCAGCTACGAAGCAGCCGACGAGCCGCTGGCAACTGGCACCTGGCACCTGCAGGATGCCCTCATCGGTAGCAGCCCGCAAGACCACGCCCAC
>NZ_BAAGZM010000623.1:0-2447 GCF_054778495.1 Hymenobacter agri | reverse complement strand
CTTCGGCGCGCCCGAGCCCGACACCAAGCCCGACCCGGCCAAGCTGGCCCAGGCGCTGGCCTTCCCGGCCTCGGCTCCCACCACCAAAACCCTGCGCTACCGGCAAGACCGCGTGCACGACTTCGCCTGGTTTGCCGATAAGCGCTACAACGTGCTGCAGGACACCGTGCGGCTGCCCTCGGGCCGCACCGTGCAGACGATGGTGCTGTTCATCAACCGCGAGCCCGTGCGCTGGATTAAGGGCCTGGAGGAGGTGAACACCGCCCTGCGCAGCTACTCGCGCTGGGTGGGCGAGTATCCGTATTCGGCCGTGACGGCCGTGGACGGGGCCCTCACCGCCGGCAGCGGCATGGAGTACCCGATGGTAACCGTGACCGAGCCCGGCGCCATCACCCACGAGGTGGGCCACAACTGGTTCTACGGCATTCTGGGTTCGAATGAGCGCGACTTTCCGTGGATGGACGAGGGCGTGAACACCTACGAGCACCTGCGCACCGAGGCCCTGAGCGAACCGATGGCCGGCCTACTGCCCGAGATGGCGGGCTTGGGCCTCACGCCCAAGCGCCTGAAAACCTTTGGCTTCGAGGGTCTGCCCGCCCCGGCATTCAACCAGCTGCCCTACCAGATGGCCGCCGCCCACGGGGCCGACCAGCCGGTGCAGGGCCCCGGCTCGGCAGAGTTCACGCCCTTCAACTACAACGGCAGCGTGTACTTCAAAACTGCCTCGCTGCTGCGCTACCTGGCCGGCTACCTGGGCCAGGAGAAGTTCGACGCCGCCATGCGCCTGTACTACGCGCGCTGGCAGTTCCGCCACCCCTACCCCGAAGATATGCAGGCCGTGTTTGAGGAAAGCACGGGCCAGAAGCTGGGCTGGTTTTTTGGCGACATGCTGGGCGGCACCCACCACTACGACGCCGACCTGAGCGCCGTGGCCCTCTTCAACGACGTGGTGAAGGTGCTGGTGCGCACCGACTCGGAAGTGCCCTGGGCCGTGCCCGTGAGCAGCCTCGATGCCCAGGGCAACGTGCTCGAAACCCTCTGGACTGCCCCCTTCGGCAACCTCGACGCCAACGCCGAGGAAGACGCCACCAGCCAGCTCAACTTCCGGCGCACCGGCGTGGCCAGCCTGGTCGTCGATGCCGGCTACCTCACGCCCCAGCTCAACCGCCGCAACGACCGCCTCAAGCTCGAAGGCTCGCTGGCCCGCACCGAGCCCCTACGCCTGCGCCCCCTGCTCAGCATCGAGCGCTGGGACCGCAAAACCATCAGCTGGCTGCCAGTGGCGGGGGCCAATACGTCGGATAAATTCATGCTCGGCGCGGCCTTCTACAACAACCCGCTCGCGCCCCGGCCGGTGCAGTTCCTGGCCATGCCCATGTACAGCTTCAACCGCAACGAGCTGAACGGAATCGGGCGCATCCAGCTCAACGACCTGCCACATTCTAAGGTGCGCCGCTTCATCACCAGCTTCACCGTGCAGCGCTTCGAGCGCTACCTCAAGCTGGAGCCGGCCTTCACCTTCCTGCTGCCCCACCGGCCTGGCGCGGCCGTGCAGCAGCAGGCCAGCCTGGCCTTCACCTCCGTGCACGACCAGGACCGCGCCCGCACCAGCAGCATCTACTCGCTCGAGTACGGCGCGCACCACGAAGATGCCCTCAACCACTGGCGCGCCCACGTCGAGCTGAACCAGTTGCAGGCCGCCACCAACAGCACCAATTCAGCCTTCTTGCTGCGGGCCGAAGCCAGCTACCTACGCTACTACTCGCCCCGGAAGCGGGTGCAGGCGCGCCTGTTTGGCGGGCGGTTTTTGCAGGGCCCGGCGCAGTCCGATTTCGTGCTCGGCCTGAGCGGCAGCCCCGACTACCGCCGCCAAACCTTCTTCCTTGACCGCCAGCAGATTTCGCCCACCTTCGCCGCCCAGTTTCACCAGACCGACGGCCGCGACGGTGCATTCAAGGCCTTCCTGCCCGTGGCCAGCAGCTCGTGGCTCAGCACTCTTAACCTGCAGGCCGACCTGCCCATCACCAAGCTCGCCGTATTCGCCGACTTCGGCGCGACCGGCGACACGCAGTATCTCGCCGGTCGCCTCCAGGACCAGCGCCTGTTCTACGATGCCGGCCTCACGGTGCCATTCTTCCAGGAAATTCTGCAATTCTACGTCCCCGTCGTCGGCTCGCAGTTTCGCAACGGCACGCCCGACAGCCGCCAGGCCTTCACCGACGGCATCCGCTTCCAGATTCACTTCGAGAAGATGAACCCCTTCAAGCTGCTGGACGAGACGTTGAGCAAGTAATCAAAGAAGATTCAGAAAAAGAACGTCATGCTGAGCGAAGGCGCAGCCGCAGTCGAAGCATCTCGCCTGGGGTAGTAATCCAATCGTCAGGATTAGTTGCGCAGTAGAGATGCTTCGACTGCGGCTGCGCCTTCGCTCAGCATGACGTTCTTTT
>NZ_BAAGZM010000622.1:0-2463 GCF_054778495.1 Hymenobacter agri | reverse complement strand
CCGCCCTGTCCGCCGTTGGGGTTGCCCACCGGGTCGGGCGGGTACACCAGCACGGCCAAGCGGTTGCGGCCGTCGGCGGCCAGGTGGGGCGTGATGTTGTACGCCTGGCGCAGAAACATACCCCGGTGCGTTTGCGCGTTGAGCTTCTGCCCGTTCAGAAACACCTCGCAGCTGTAGTTCACGCCCCGCAGGTGCAGCCACACCTGCCCGGCGCCCGCGGCCGGCGCTTCCTGAAAATCCTTGACGAACCAGTAGGTGTAGTAGCCCGGCCCGGTGCGGTAGATGTCGGGAATGCGTTGGTTGTTCATCCCGAAAAACGGGTCGGGCACCTGCTTATTGGCCAGCTGCGTGGTAAGCACCGTGCCCGGCACCACGGCCGGCAGCCAGCCCGCGAGCGGGTACGCGGGCTGCGAAAGCTGCGGCCCCTCGACGGGCACTTTGGCCAGGGGCTGCGCCAGCCAGCCGGCGTTCAGTTCGTAGCGCTGCTGGGCGGCCAGGGGTAGGGCGGCTAGCGTTAGCAGTAGCGCGAGTAGCGGTTTCTTCATTTGAAATAATTCAGTGAAACCCAGTCCGCATTACTGCACCACAATTTCATCGGCAAACAGCCAGGTGTCGGGCTTGGCGGTGCCGGGCGCTTGGGCGTTTTTGGCCGTCAGGCGCACGAAGCGGGCCGTAGTCTTTTTCAAGTCCGCCCGCACTTCGCTGATGCCGGGCTTTGTCCGCGTGTCTGAAGTGGCAACAGCGGCGTACACTGGCCGGTACGTCTGTCCGTCTGTCGATACGGCCACTTCCACGCTGATGGGCAGGCGGATGCCCGAGCCCACGGCTTGCAGGAAAGTGGCCTGCACGGTGCTGATGTCGGTGGTTTGCTGCAAATCGAGGGTGGCCACCAGGTCGGTGCCGTAGAAGCCCAGCCACTGCCCGTCGGTGTGAGTGGTGGTGCCGTGCTGCCCGTTCACCAGCGTGAAGGGGCCGGCGCCGGGGTAGCTTTTATTGGGCTCGTTGGCCAGCGCTACGGGCCGGGCGAAGGCTTTGTGCACCAGCAGCTCGCGGGTCGAAACCTGGTCCATCATCCGGCCATCTTCAAACGACGCGGCCTTGATAACGGCCGAATTGGCCACCGCAAACGGCTGGGTGTAGGCCGGCGAGGCAGCCGTGGGCGCCGAGCCATCCAGCGTATAGCGGATTTGCGGGCCGGCCGCGTCCATTTGCATGGTCACGGTAGTGGTGCGCTGGGCGGGGTCGAGGGCGAGCTGCTGGCGCACGTTGAAGGCGCTGCGGGCGTAGTTGGCGCCCCAGGCGGCGTAGCGGCGGTACTGCTGCCGCATCCGCTGCTGGAAATCGGGCCAGTTGCGCAGCCGCGCCGGCGACCAGAGCGCCTCGGCCAGTGCCGACATGCGCGGAAACGCCATATACTCTACCTGCTGTTCGGTGGGGATGTACTCGGTCCAGATATTAGCCTGTCCGCCCAGAATGTACGCCTGCTCGGCGGCCGTCAGCTCCTTCGGCGTGGGCTCGAAAGTGTACACCTTCGACAGCGGTAGGTAGCCGCCGAAGGCCAGCGGCTCCAGCTCGGGCAGGCCCTGGTAGTGGTCGAAATAGGAATGGGAGCCGGGCGACATCACCACGTTGTGCTTTTGCCGGGCGGCCGTGGTGCCGCCCTCCTGCCCGCGCCACGACATCACCGCCGCATTGGGCGCCAGCCCGCCCTCCAGAATCTCATCCCAGCCGATGATGCGCTTGCCCTTGGCATTGACGAATTTCTCCACGCGCTGCACGAAGTAGCTCTGCAGCTCGTGCTCGTCTTTCAGCCCTTCGGCCTGCATGCGGGCCTGGCACTTGGGGCAGCTGTGCCAGCGGGTTTTGGGTGCCTCATCGCCGCCGATGTGCACCATCGGGCCCGGAAACAGCGGCATCACCTCTGTCAATACGTCTTGCAGAAAGGTGAACGTCTGCTCGTTGCCGGCGCAGAAAATATCGTCGAACACGCCCCACAGCCGCTCTACCTTAAACGGCCCGCCCGTGCACGACAGCTCCGGATACGCCGCCAGCGCCGCCACCGCGTGGCCGGGCATCTCAATTTCGGGCACGATGGTGATGTAGCGCTCCTGCGCGTAGCGCACCACTTCCTTTATTTGCTCCTGGGTGTAAAACCCGCCGTATCGGACATTGTCGAACTGGTGGGGCTGGTCGTTGTAGTGGCCAATGAGCGTGCCGTCGCGCCAGCCGCCCACCGAAGTCAGCTTGGGGTATTTCTTGATTTCGATGCGCCAGCCTTGGTCGTCGGTGAGGTGCCAGTGAAAGGTGTTCAGCTGGTGCAGGGCCAAGTAGTCGATGTATTTCTTCACGAACTCCACCCCGAAAAAGTGCCGGCTCACGTCGAGGTGCATGCCGCGCCACGGGTAGCGGGGCTGGTCGGCGATTTCGACAGCCGGCAGGCTGGCGGCCGTGCCCGGGCGCTGC
>NZ_BAAGZM010000621.1:0-2466 GCF_054778495.1 Hymenobacter agri | reverse complement strand
GCAGGGCGGCCACGGGGTCGGCGCCGGCGAAGGTTTCGAGCACCTCCCCTAGTGGCAGCAGGCTCAGGCGCGTGCGGCCGTCGAGTTGGATGAGGTAGTAGTGCACGGGCTTTTCGAGCTGGGCCAGCACCTGGTTTACCTGCCGGGTTTTGGCTTCGGGCGTGGCTTGGTCGTAGCCGTGAGCGCGCAGGTAGCGCAGCGGCAGGTCGGCCAGCGGCGGCGGCAACTTTTGGACCGCAGATTTCACGGATTCTACGGATTGCGCGGATTCTGCCAGCGCTTGCGCTGCTTTGGGCGCGGCCACCGGCTGCTGGCGCAGGTCGGCATCGGCCAGCAGCTTTTGCTGAAAGAGCTGGGCGGGCGCGTCGGGAGCGCTGCGGAAAATGGCGTTGGGGCGCGGGCCGTAGAGCTTGAACACGAGGCGCGCGCCACTGCGGAAATTCACCTGCAACACCCGGTCCTGAGGCCAGGCGGCCACGCTTTCGACCTGCTCGCCCAGCATATCCGGGAATAAGTCGACGGAATTGGCGCGGGCGCGCTGGAAGGTTTCGGGCAGGGCCAGCGCGGGGAAATTCGCGCCCAGCTGCGCTTTCAGCCAGAATTCGGCCGTGCCGCTGCTGAGGCCAATGACCAGCTCGTCCTTTTCCTGCGAGAAGCAGGCGGCCACGCGGTAGCCCCGCAGCCGCTCGGTGAGCGCGGGGGCCAGCTGGCGCAGGAAATAGTAGTTGGTGTGCATTATGCAGAAGCTGCTCGCTACCAGCTTTTAGCTAGCAGCTAATTGTCAGCCCATCATACGCCAGTCGCACCCACTCGGGCAGCTCGGCTTCGACTTCGGCGTGGCGGCCCAGTTGGTGGCTGATGTGGGTCAGGTAGGCCCGCTTGGGGGCGGCTTCTTCCAGCACTTCGAGAGCTTGGGCCAGGGTGAAGTGTGAGATGTGCTGCTCGCGGCGCAGGGCATTGAGCACGATGACATCGGCGCCGCGCAGCTGGGCGCGGGTTTCGGGGCCGAGGTGGTTGGCATCGGTGAGGTAGCAGAAGTTGCCGATGCGGAAGCCCAGCACCGGCAGCTTGTGGTGCAGGGCCCGCAGCGGCAGCACGGGCACGCCCAGCACGTCGAACGGCTCATCGTCGCGCTCGATGGGGTGTAGCACCACGCGGGGCACGCCGGGGTACTTGTGCTCGGCAAAAATGTAGGCGAACTCCTGCTGCAACTGCCGCAGCACGCGCGGCTCGGCAAACACGGGCATGTCGGTTTGCTGCCGAAAGTTGAAGGCCCGAATGTCATCCAGCCCGGCGGTGTGGTCCTTGTGCTCGTGGGTGAAGAGCAGGCCGTCGAGCTGCGTGATGCGGGCGCGCAGCATCTGCTGCCGGAAATCGGGGCCCGAATCGATGACGAGGCTCCGCCCTTCCACCACCACGTGCACCGACACGCGCAGGCGGTGGTCGCGGTGGTCGAGCGAGCGGCACACCGCGCAGGTGCACCCAATCATGGGCACGCCCGACGAGGTGCCCGTGCCGAGAAAAGTAACGGTCATGGCAATGAGTGAATGAGTAAATGGACAAATGGGTGAATGAGCTTAGTATTCACTCATTCACCCATTTACCCATTCATCCATTGGCCTAGCCTACGTACTGCTTCACCACGCGCACGAGGGCGTCGAAGTCGAGGGGCTTGGGCAGGTAATCGGTTACGCCGGCTTCGCGGAACTGGTCCATCGAGTAGTTGTTGGCGTTGCCGGTGATGGCGATGATAGGCAGCTTGCTGATTTTGGGGTCTTCGTGGGCGCGGATTTCGCGGGTGCACTGCATGCCGTCCTTCACCGGAATGTTGATGTCCATGAGCACACAATCGATGGGGTTGCTTTCGATTTGCTTCAGCACTTCGCCACCGTTTTTGGCCAGTACAATTTTGTATTTCTGCAGCTCGAGAATTTTGCGGGTAAGGTTGAGGATAACCGAGCTGTCTTCAGCAATCAGAATCGTCTTTTGGGTATCAACAGACATGCGCGTGGGGGGTTTGTTTTGTGAGTGAGTACGAGGGTAGAATAGTATTGGCGAGCAGGTAGCAACTGTTTATTCGGGCGGAGTAGCCCGCAACACTGCAGCCGGATATTCGGCCACGAACTGTGCAAAGTAATGTTCTAAAACCTGAAAGCCCGCGGCCCCGGCTTCCATGCGGCCTTCTTTGAACTGGCGTTCGAGGTGGCGGGCCTGGGCGGCGAGGGCCACGCCGCCCAGCGTGGCAGCAGTGCCCTTCAGCTGGTGCAGCATGGGCAGCAGCTCGCGAAACTCGCCGCTGGCCACGGCCGGGGCGGCATCACGCAGCAGGTCGCCGGCTTCCTGCTCGAACTCTTGGTAGAGGTCGGTGGTGAACTCGGCCCCACCTAGCTCCATGAGCTGGTGCAGGATGGCTTCGTCAAGGATGGGCTCGGCCGGAGCGGCGGCAAGCTCGGCCGACGCGGCGGC
>NZ_BAAGZM010000620.1:0-2480 GCF_054778495.1 Hymenobacter agri | reverse complement strand
GCGCCGGCCTGCCGGGCGGCCTCGGCGGTGCCGTCGGGGCTATCGGCATCCACTACCAGCACTTGGGCGGCGGGCGCGTAGCGACAGACTTCGCCCACGAGCCGGGCAATGTTGCCGGCTTCGTTGTAGGTAGGAATAATAATGCTAAAGGTCATGCGGGGAAAAAAAGGACACGCAAAATCCGGCTGATGGGTGGAACTCCGTACGTACGAAATTCAGACTAGGCCCGGACGCTGCGGCCGCGCGGAAGCATCCTTTCCGCCGACCTTTGCCCACGGGCTGCAAGTTAGCGCCCATCTGCTGCCCATGAAGTTTCTGTTCGGCCCATTAGCGGCTATGTTGCTGCTGGCTCCGGTGGCGGCCGGTGCCCAGGCCGCCCGGCCCGCTGCGCCCGAAACCCGCCGCTACGCCATTGAGGTAGCCGGCCTGCGCGTGGGCACCATGACGGCCACCCGCCAGCCCCAGCCCGGCACCGCCGACGTGGTGTACACCTGCACCAGCGACGTTAAAGTCACCATTCTCTTCTATCACCTCAAGGTCTATTATCAGGTAGTGAACCGCGTGCGGGCCGGCCAGCTGCTGCTCTCTACCGTGGAGGCCCACACCAACCAAGGCGATTTCAGCTCGCGCACCGAGTGGAAGGGCGACCACTACGACATCCGCGCCGACCAGTACAAATACCACCACCAGGCCACCGAGAAAGAGCCCATCACTTACACCGTCACGGATATGTTCTTCGGCGAGCCCCAGGGCCGTACCCGCGCCTACGCAGAGTATTTCGGCGATTTTTTCGCTTTGAGCAAGGGAGCCCCCGGCAGCTACCGCGCCCGGCGCGATGGGCGGGAAGATGAATATCAGTACGCCAACGGTCAGCTCGTTACGCTTATCAAGAAAAACCCAATTAAGAATTTTATCATCCGCTACGTGCCGTAGCTGGGGAGGGATAGGATTGCAGATAGCTGGTCAAGCTGAGCGCAGTCGAAGCATCTCTACCGCAATACTGATTGATTCTAGCATTGCAGTAGAGATGCTTCGACTGCGCGCAGCATGACAGTTCAGAAAAAAAGCCCGCTGCAACTGGTGCAGCGGGCCGTTTTAGTAGCGGTGAATGGGGGCAATTATTTGCCTACCACTTTATACAGCGTGCCTTTGGCCAGCTTGTCGGTGGTTTTCATGCCGTTGAGGATGGCCATTTCCTCGTAGCGGCTCGACGGGATGCCGGCTGCGGCGAAGGCCGAAGCCAGGGTTTGGGTGCCGGTGGCGGTGCGGATGTGCACGTGCTGGGGCTGGCGGTTGAGCTTGCTGGCATCGGTGAGGCGGGCGTAGCCCTGGGCGGCTTGCTGGAACGCAGGCGCGTAGGCTCCGAAGTTGCCGGCCGCGGCCAGGCCCACGAAGGCGTAGATGCTGTTGCCGTCCTGAATGAGTTGGGCCAGCACGTGGGCCGGCGTGCTTTGCTGGTCCTGGGCCTGCTGGTCGCCCTCAAACACGAGGGCCGGGAAGCCGTTGATGGTCGTTTTCTGGGCCTGCGCATTGGTCACGCCCACGGATTTGGTCAGGCTTTGGGCGGCGGCATCGAGCGAGCCACCCGAGGCGCCGAGGAACACCAGCAGGGCTTTGCCATTAGGCTCCTGCATCTGGAACTGCTCGGGCGAGTTGTTCGACTTCCAGCCCGAGGGAATGGGGAAGCGGAACTTCAGGTCGGGGTGGTAGAACACGCCGCTTTCCACGAAGCCCTGGCGCGGGTCTTCGCCGAAGGTGAGGCCTTCAATCTGGCGCAGGTAGGAGTCGCGGTTCACCATGTAGCTGCTGCGGCCGGCGCTCTGCTTGGCCTGGGCGGCCAGCTGCTTCACGCGGGTGTAGCGGTCGGCCGAGTTGGGGTGGGTGCTGAGGAAGGTGGGGATGCTGCTGCCGCTCTGGGCTTCGGTGCGCTGCAGCGTCTGGAAAAAATCGGCCATGTAGCTGGCGTCGTAGCCAATTTTGGTCGAGTACTTCACGCCCAGGCCGTCGGCTTCGTTCTCGTCGTCGCGGCTGTATTTCAGCATGTACAGGCCCACGCCCTGCTGCACCAGCCCACCCACCGACTGCATCACGCGCGGCGCCAGCACCGAGCCCAGAATCATGCCGATGCCGGCAATGGTGCTGTTGCGCTGCTGCTTTTTGCCGTGCTGGGCGGTGATGTGGCCGAGTTCGTGGCCCAGCACGCCCGAAAACTGGGCTTCGTTGTTGAAGTACGCCATGATGCCGCGCGTGAAGTACACGTGCCCATCGGGCGTGGCGAAGGCGTTGATGACGGGCGAGTCGACCACCGTGAAGCCGTAGTCGCCGGGGCGGTCCGAAATGGCCGTCATCTGCTTGCCGCGGGCGGTGATGAGGCTTTGCAGCTTGGCGTCGTTGTAGAGGCCAAACTGGGCAATCACGGCCGGGTCGGGCTTGGCGCCCTGCAGGGGGCGGGAGGCAGGAGCAGCCGGGGCTGCCGGGGC
>NZ_BAAGZM010000619.1:0-2483 GCF_054778495.1 Hymenobacter agri | reverse complement strand
GGGCAGGTCGGCCCGGCCGGCGGCCCGGCGTAGCGTGGCCGAGTCCAAGGCTCCCGGTCCCAGCGCTTGTTTCAGGCGCGCAAATACCGCGGCGTTTTGCATCTGGGCATCCGTGAGGCGGGCGTAGCGGGCCTGCTCGGCCTGCTTGTCTTTCTCGAAGGAAGCCTTGGCGCGCTCGTAGAGGTCGAAATTGGCGCGCTCGGCGGCGGGCACCTGCTTGCGCGTTTTGCCTTCGAACTGGCCCCGGTAGCGGGCGTAGATGCGCGTCTGCTCCAGGGTTTCGACGGCGACGTTGCGGCCATCGGGACCGCCGAGGAAGTTCCAGCCGTGCACGTCGTCGGGGTAGCCGTTGTGGTCGTCGTCGCGGCCGTTGCCGGCGGTTTCGCGCGGGTTGCGCCACAGCACGGGCTTCAAATCCTCGTGCGTCGAGTCGATGCCCGAATCGATGACGGCCACCAGCACGGGCGTGGCGGTGCGCCCCACCAGCAACTCCCGGTAGGCCCGGTCGGTACTGATGCCGGGCACGCCGTCGGCCTGCAAATCGAGGTGCTGCCAGCGGCGAATCTGCTCGGGCGAGAGCGGAGCCTGGGCGCGGGCCGTGAGCGAGGCGAAGGACAGCAGGCCCAGCAGGGCGAGGCGGGAGCAGGAGAGGGGCATGGAGATGGAAATTAAGAAGGGTAAGGCGAAATATAGTCCTTGGCAGTCGCCCGGAAACTCCGGCCGGCCGCGCACTTCCGCCGCACCCCCAGCGCTAAAACGCTCGCATGCCATTGGCTACAGCAAGGCTGGCAGCTTGATATAGGTGGGCAAAGCGCTTGTCGTAGACAAAAACCAGGTTGTTGAACACCAAATTGCCGGAAACCGGTTGCTCCGTCACTACCACTTTGTACACGATAATCTGCCGGGCGTTATGCGCCGTCAGGGCAATGGTATGCTGGTAGCCGGCAAGGCCGTGGCACAGGTAGTCAACGGTGGCGCCTCGCAGATACGGAAAGTTGCCGCGCCTCATTGCCGCAATGGTCTGGCCCACCACCGAATCGGCCCGGACGATATCCTTCACGCCTAACTTGGCATCCGGGTCAGCCAGCGGAAATCCGATGGCGTCGCCGGGCCAGATAATCAGGCGGGCGTGGTGGTCGGGGCTGCTCATGCGCAGTGAGTCACTTAGCGGGTGGTCGCTGTGGCTGATGATTTCCCGGAAGTTCTTCGGATAAATGTAGTGGTAGCCATATGCCGCGTCGCTTGCGCTTATATAACCTGCAGGCTGGGGTGTAGCAGTGTTCGGGAGCCGGCATTTCTGGTGCCGCTTCAGTAGCCCTTCCACCGTGGAAGCCCGGCTACTAACGGCCTGCCCATAGCAACCAACGGTGCCGGCCCACCACAGACCCAGTAGCAACATGGTCCGTCCGGGCCACTGCCGACGCGCCAAGTGGGGCGCCGAGATTTGGATTTTGGGGGAGGGTTGGTAGGCGGGAATGATGACTACGGTATGCATATGGCAACGGCCGGACTGGTTATCCGAATAATGCGGCCAAGGTTGGGAATCTTCCCGCACCGGCCCGGCGAAGATAAAACCAGTGGCGAGGCCATTCAGTCGGCACAAAAAGCCGGCAAACAGACACTGCGCGAGATTTCCCGCCGAGGTGTTGTTCGAAATCAGCCATCTGGCCGATAATGGACGCTTTCTGTAGCGTGGAAATTATGAATAAAAGCTTTTTATTGTTGATAATCAATTTTTTATAAAATTGGCATGCTGCTGGAAACGATAATGAAGTATCCAGTCCGCCGCTGCCCGATTCCGGACACGGCCAATGGCAGGCCTGGGCTTCTGCATTTCCCTCCACCTTATTTTCTCCAGCAGTATGAATTGTTTTGCCAACCTCCGCCTCGGCATGTTTACGTACCAAAATGTCGGCGCCTGCTGCCCCGGCCGGCGCATTGCCCCCGCGTTGCGGCGCGGTTTGCTGGCTTTGGCGGTAGCGATGCTCTCGGCCGGGGCCGTCCGGGCCCAGCAGCCAACCGTGCACATGAGCCAGCCCGACGCCTCCAGCCTGCGCCTGCGCTTCGACAACCCCACCCAGCGCCCGGCCTATCTCACCGTGACGAACCTGAACCTCGGGCAAGCAATCCTGAGCGAAACCCACCGCGAAGCCGCCTACGGCACGCGCCTGAAGTTCGACCAGCTGTCGGCCGGCGCGTATGCCGTGCTGCTGCGCGTGGGGCGCAACCGCTACCGCTACACCGTGCAGGTGGCGGCCGATGCGGCTGGCCAGCCAACTATTGCTGTGCGCGAAACCACCACACACCGCGTCGAAAATGGCTTGGCAACGGTGCAGTTGTAGGCAGCGCGTGGCGAAAGACTGAACGTCATACTGAGCGTGGCCGAAGCATGACGTTCTGAATATTACTTGCCAGCACCTAGCAATTCCGCCGCCGCCGCCCACGGCGTGAGCGTGCCGGCCGCCACGGCCGCCTGCACGGCC
>NZ_BAAGZM010000618.1:0-2493 GCF_054778495.1 Hymenobacter agri | reverse complement strand
GGCCGAACTTGCCCATGGGCGTGCGGCGCATGGCGCGGTCGCGGCGGTCGGGGTCGGAGTTCATGGCCGTGCGGCTCATGGCCGTTTCGATGAAGCCCGGCGCAATGGCATTCACCCGCACGCCGTGCGCAGAGAATTCCGAGGCCAGCACCTTCACCATGCCCTCCACTGCCGACTTGGAGGCCGCGTAGGCCACCACGCGGTCGATGCCGTAGTAGGCGGCCATCGACGAAATCATCAGAATCACGCCCTTGCGGCGGGGCAGCATGCGGGCGGCGCAGGCCCGCGTGAGGGCAAACACCGCGTGCAGGTTGGTGTGCAGAATGCGGCTGAACTCTTCGTCCGACACCTCCAGGGCGGGCTTTTTGAGATTGATGCCGGCGTTGTTCACCAGAATATCAATCGGGCCATAGGTGGCTTCCACTTCGGCCACCAGCGCGTCGATGGCGCTCAAGTCGGTCACGTCGTTCACTAGGTAGTGCACGGCCTCGCCCAGTTCGGCTACCGCGCCGCGCAGCACCTCCTCGCGCCGCCCCGTGATGATGACCGTGGCCCCAGCCGTGGCCATGCAGCGGGCAATTTCGAGCCCGATGCCGGTGCCGCCGCCCGTCACAAGGGCCAGCTGGCCTTCGAGCGAAAACACGTTGGCCGGGGCCGCCTGCGGGGCGGCCGTGGCGGTGGCCGAGCCGTTGGAGTAAGTGGTGGGGTTCATATCGATAGCGGGTTGGGAAGCGGCAGAATTATTTGAGCTGGTAGAGGTCGACCAGGGTTTTCACCTCAGCCAGGGTGCGGGTGGGCGGCGCGAAGGGGGTCGGCAGGGGCTGCCGCGAGAAGGTCTGGAAGTAGAGCACGCAGGCATCGCGCCACCACACGGCCTCGCGCTGTTGGATTTGCAGGCGGGCGGCCACATCGGCAAACAGCGCGGCATCAACCTGGGGCTTCACGCTGGCCCAGCGGCGCTGCATCCAGGCCACCGAGTCGGTGCCGGTGTAGTAGCGCGTCACCAGCTCGTTCCAGAGGGTGCGACCGGTGGGCAGCGGCTGCCGCCAGCCCACGTGGTGGAACCAGAGCAGGTAGTTGAGCGGGCAGGTTTTGGCATTGCCCCACTCCTGCTGCACGCCCGGCGAATACAGCGCCAGCGCGTTAGAGCCTTTGGCGGTGCGGTCGAAACCCAGACCCACCGAGTCGGCTTTGTGGTAGTACACGGCCGTCCAGTCGGGGCGGCCGGCCTCGGCCAGCCAGGGCTCGGGACCGTAGTGAATGTTCTGGCCCATGATGTGATGCAGGCCTAGCGGCGTGGTGTAGCGCACGTAGATGTCGCGCGACTTCTCCATCACGTCCACGATGGTGGCCACGGCGGCGGGCTCGCGGGTCAGGGTCATGCGGGCCCACTCGGTGGCAATGGCTTTCGAGCTCAGCGTATAGTCCCAGGCCAGGCGGCCGAAGGCGTACCAGTTGGCCTGGGCCATGGGGTGACCGGTCCAGTTGCGGTCGGTGCCGATGTTGGCCACGCCCGCGATGCCGCTGATGCGGTGCTGGTCGAGGCTGCCGTCCACCACCTTCGCCACCGTCGAGCCGGGGCCTTTGGTCTGGGTATCCGAGTCGAGGCATTCCTTGAACAGCGGGGCCAAATACACCCAGTGCGTGGCCATGCCCAGATACTCCTGGGTGAGCTGCACTTCCAGCACCAGCGGCGTTTTGGGCATGGCCCCAAACAGCGGGTGGAAGGGCTCGCGGGCCTGAAAATCAATGGGCCCATTCTTCACCTGCACCAGCACGCGGGGCGCAAACTGCCCGTCGAGCGGCTTGAAATCCTCATAGGCTTGCTTGAACCGGTCGCCGCTGCCGGCCTTGTACACGAAGGCGCGCCACATCACAATGCCGTCGTGCTGGCCCAGGGCGGCGGCCAGCATGTTGGCGCCGTCGGCGTGGGTGCGGCCGTAGTCCTGCGGGCCGGGCTCGCCCTCCGAGTTGGCCTTCACCAGAAAGCCGCCGAAATCGGGAATGGCCCGGTACAACTCCTCAGCTTTGGCGGCCCACCACTGCTTCACCTGCGGGTCGAGCGGGTCGGCCGTTTTCAGCCCGCCAATCACCTTGGGCGCGGCCCAGAACACCGACAGATACACGCGAATGCCGTAAGGCCGCATCACGCCCGCCAGCGCCTGCACCTTGCCGATGTACTCACTTGTGAGGTAGCGCGCGCTGGCATTCACGTTGTTGATGGCCACGCCGTTGAGCCCAATCGAGGCATTGGCGCGGGCGTAGTCGGTGTAGCGCGGGTCGAGGCGCTGGGGCAGTTCGTTCCACTTCCAGATGCTGGAGCCCGCGTAGCCGCGCTCCACGGTGCCATTGGGGTTGTCCCAATGGTTCAGCAGGCGGTATTGAATGCGCGGGCGGCTGCTCAGGCTGAGGCCCGCCAGCGGCTGACCCGTCTGCACCTGCCGCAGCAGCGCATACACACCGTAGAGCACGCCGGCCCCGCTCCCGCCGGCC
>NZ_BAAGZM010000617.1:0-2509 GCF_054778495.1 Hymenobacter agri | reverse complement strand
TTCGGCTGCGGCCGCCGTGGCGGTGGGGCGGCAGAACACGGCCATGATGCGCGTCCAGAGCTCGGTGTCGAACGACGAAGCGGCCAGGCGACTGGCTCCGGCCGAGTTGCCCTGGCGTACCACCACGAGGCCCAGGCTGGGCACCACGTAAATCTTTTGGTCGTTTTTGCCGAGGGCGGCGATGAGGTCGGCGGGGGCGGAGGGGATGAGCGGGCCGGGCAGCGTGAGTTGCGAGCCGGGCAGCTTGTAGCTGGGCTGGCCGTTCAGCCACCAGAGGTAGCCGTAGCTGCGGTTCAGCGTCTGGCTGGGCGTGGTCATGGCCTGGAAGTAGGTGGCGTCGGTCATGATTTGCGTGCCGTTCCAGGCGCCGCGGGCGAGGATGAACAGGCCGAAGCGGGCCATGCTGCGGGCCTTGCTCACGAATACGTCGTTGTACCACAGGCCAGTCATGCCGATGCGGTTGCCGAGGCGCTGGTTGGTGTAGGCAGTGATGTTGGCCGCGCCGCTGGCCTGCACCAGCACGTCCTGCAGCTTGCGGTAGGCCCCGGTGTGGTAGGCCCAGCGGGTGGCGGGCGGGGCGAGGTAGAGCAGACAGCCGGGCGCGGTGCTCTCGTTGTCGCAGGGAGCGGGCGGCGAGTCGTCGAGCCCAGTGGTCATCGTGAGCTGGTGCAGCAGTTGAATCTGGCGCTGCTGCGGGCGGGTGGCGCTGGTCCAGCGGCCGAGGTATTGGGAGGTGCTATCGGTGAGGCTTAGCTGGCCGTCCTGCCGGGCCAGGCCAACGAGCGTGGCCGTGAGCGACTTGCCCGCCGAGGCCCAGTACCAGGCCGAGTCGGCGGTATAGGTGCCGTAGTATTGCTCGACCACCATGCGGCCGTCCTTCAAAATCAGCAGCGACTTGCTGCCCTTGCGCCCGGCAAAGGCCAGCAGCGAATCGAGGGGTGTCTGGCACCAGCCCAGGCTGGCGGGCGTGGTGCTGGCCCAGGTGTTGCCGGTGAGCGGCGGGAAGTAGAGGCTAGGCGTTTGGGCGAGGGCGGGGCGGGGCGGCAGAAGCAGCGAGAGAATCAGCAGGCCCGCGAGGAGTAAGGCTTTTTTCATCGGCACAAAGAACTTCAACAGTTGAATATTCAGCTTGACTGACTGTGGCAGCCTTGGTTTAAGGCCGCAGTGCGAATAGTAGCGCAGTTGTAGCGCGAACTTTGTCGTTCGCATCCCGGCATCCATGCAACGAGTGTCGTTTGGGGACGCGAGCGACAAAGTTCGAGCTACTACTATGACGACTCCTATCCTGCGCGTGGCCCGACCCACCGACAACCTGCCGGCCCTTCGGCGTTTCTACTGCGACGGCCTGGGCCTGACGCAGCTGGCGGCGTTCACCGCCCACAACGGCTTCGATGGCCTGATGTTGGGCCACCCCAACGGGCCGTACCATCTGGAGTTCACGCACCAGCCCGGCCACACGGTGGGCCGCGCGCCCACGGCCGATAATCTGCTCGTGTTCTACCTGCCCGAGGCGGCGGAGTGGCAGGCGGCCGTGCAGCGCATGGAGGCGGCCGGTTTCGCGCCGGTGCCATCCTACAATCCTTACTGGGACGTCCACGGCCGCACCTTTGAAGACCCCGACGGCTACCGCGTGGTGTTGCAGCAAGCCGCCTGGGCTCCGCAGGGAGCCGCGCCGTCGGTAATGCTGCGCGATTTCCGGCCCGGCGACCAGCCCATTTTCCGGCAGTTGAACGAGGCATGGATTTCGCGCTACTTCACGCTGGAGCCCGCCGATGTGAAAGCCCTCGACCATCCCGAAGCCTACATTCTAGAGCCGGGCGGGGCCATTCTGTTTGCGGAGCTGCAGGGGCAGGTAGTAGGCACCTGCGCCCTCATCAGAATGCCCGATGGCCAGAGCTACGAGCTAGCCAAAATGGCTGTGTCGCCCGCTGCGCAGGGCCGGCAGATTGGCTACCAGCTGGGTCGGGCGGCGGTGCAGCGCGTGCGCGAGCTGGGCGGCACCCGCGTGTATCTGGAAAGCAACGCTAAGCTGGCCCCAGCGCTAGCCTTGTACCGCAAGCTCGGCTTTCAGGATTTGACGGAACCCAACCCGTCGCCCTACGCCCGGGCCGACGTGCAGATGGAATTGTTGCTGAGCTAGATGGCTACTCAATTTCCCGTCGTTTCGCGCCTCGCGCCCACGCCCAGTGGCTTCCTGCATCTCGGCAACGCCGTGAACTTCGTGCTCACCTGGCTGCTCACGCGGCGGGCTGGCGGTACGCTGCACCTGCGCATCGACGACCTCGACCGCGCCCGCCTGCGCCCGGCGTATCTGGACAATATCTTCCGCGTCATCGACTGGCTGGGGATTGATTACGACCACGGCCCCACCGGCCCCGACGATTTCCTGCGCCACCACTCGCAGCTGCTGCACCTGCCTGAGTATAACCGCGTGCTGCGCCGCCTGGCCCAGCAGCCCGGCTTAGTGCAGGCCAGCCAGCGCACCCGCACCAGCGGCTCCGATACGCCC
>NZ_BAAGZM010000616.1:0-2510 GCF_054778495.1 Hymenobacter agri | reverse complement strand
GACAACTCGCTGGTGCTGGCCACTCACACCGCAGCTGGGCTGGCGCCGCTCTCGCTCTATCCCATTCCCTGCCACAATGTGCTGCAGCTGGCGGCCCTGCCCGCGCCGCTGGTGCGGGCCGAAGTGGTGGACGCCACTGGCCGGCTGGTGCTACGGCAAGTGTTGCTGGCCGCTCAGCCCCAAATCGATACGCACGCCTTAGCGCCGGGCCTCTACTACCTGCGCCTACTCACGGCTACCGGCGAAATGCTCGGCCGGGGGCAGTTTGTGCGCGAGTAAGCTGCAGGCAGTACCAATAGCAATGCGCTAGGCTCCGCGAGGGGGCTAGCGCATTGGTTTGGTGGCTAACGGCCCTATCGGGCTCAAAACCGCTGATAATAGTTGGCAATCAGGGCCTGCGTTTCGGGCGTGGGGGGCGGGGCATTGAGCAAGTCGCGCAACAACTCCTCGAAGGGGGCGGCCGGCGTGAAGCCGGGCTGCCGCACCGCATTGCTGGCCACCCGAATAAAGAGCGGCTCGCCGTTCACAGCCACCAGGTCGATGGTAACCAGGCCGAAGCGCTGGTTGCAGTCGCCGGTGTCGGGGCAGTCGGTGGGGTTGGGCTTGAACAGCTGCTTTAGCGTGGTTTCCGCCAGGTGGGCTTTGTGCTGGGTGCACTGGTCGGCGCAGCCGCGGTGGTAGCCCAAGGCCAGTAGGCGTTCGCCCAAGTGCTCGTAAAAATGCCGGAAATTGCCCGGGCCGATGCTGGCATCGTAAAAAAACAGGGCACCCTCGCGGCCCACTTCGCGCAACGGCTGCACCTGGAAGCCCCGCCGGCCGCCGGCCCCGACCTTGTGCAGGTGGTAGGCCTTGTAGTAGGGCTCCAGCCAGTTCAGAAATACCTGCTGCTCGACCCAGCGGGCGTGGCGGCGCACCTGGGCTGGGGTGAGTACCACGGCGTGCCAGGCAGCCGGAGCGGCCTCCTGCGAGCGGAATAATTTCTGGAGGAAGTTGAACAAAGCGTTAAATCGTAATGGAGTCGAAACACGGGCCCGGGCAAATAGTTTCTGCGGCCGGGCGGCTCAGAGGCGCAAAAAATCTGGTTTCCGGCGGCCAGTAGCCGAAATCGGGCCACAAAAAAGCCGGCTCCCCGCGAGGAGCCGGCTTAGCTGGTACGTTGCGCCGGGGGCTTATTTCACCCGCGTCCAGGTTTGCGACTTGCCGATGAGCGAGAAGCCGATGTAGCCTTTTACTTCCATCGTGTTCTGGCTTTCCATCTTCATGTAGCAGGAGTAGGTCTTGCCGCTTTCGGGGTCATAGATTTTGCCATCGTCCCACTTGTTGTCGCTGTCGTATTTGAAGCCCTGCATGAACACCAGGCCCAGGCGCGGACGGCTGCGCAGCTTCGGGTCAGGGTTCTGCGAGTCGGTTTTGGGCTTGCCGGTGGCCGGGTCGTTGGGCACGGTCAGGCTCACGATTTTGCCGCACAGCTTATCGCCACACTTATAGATTTCGAACGTGGCCTTCTTCTCGGAATTGGTCCAGACGCCCAGCGGCGACATGGTTTGGGCCGAGGCCATGCGGGCAGCGCCCAGCACGAGGAGCACGAGAAGGAGCAGGGTTTTTTTCATTGAAAATGAAGATTGGGTGAGATTTGAGAAGAAAAGTACGCGAAAAAAATCCGGAAGCTGAACAGCTGTGTCGTTGAGGTGATAGGCAAGTTTACGGCCAAGTTCGTTGCCCGGCCGGATTGGGTGGTTTTTTTGGTCGGCCGGCTAAAATTAATGGCACTGTAAATCAGCTGTAAAGCCGCAATGCGACCGGATTTGCCCAAAAATAGCCCCGTAAATTTTGAACCTTAGCCCCCGCGATTAACTTTACCGCTCAGTAGTGAGTGCTACGGCCCCGCTCAAGCAGCCCTAAGGTGCTGGGCCGCGCGAGCGGGAGTTATGTCGAACGTAAAGAAAGGAGGTACAAAATGTCTAGTAGTCCCAAACAAATCCTGCCAAGCCTGTCGAATGTCGTACGCTTCACCGCAGTACGCGCCTAACAACAGCTTCGTGGGGTAGCTCCTAAGGCTACCCACATTCGGCCAGGTCTTATCTGAAAGACGCCGGAACTGTACCCCAGTTTCGCCGCTTGGTAAGATTTGAAGGATTAGATGCCCGGTTTGCCCAGTCGCCCTTTAGTGGGACGGCAGAGGCAGGCCGGGCATCGCTGCGTTCGGGCGGTTCGGTTTCGGGCGGCGGGCCGCGTTGCGTTAGCGCTTGGCTGCGGCCTTCTTGACGGCAGATTTAACAGGCGCTTTTTTCGGTATTGCCTTTTTCGGGCTCACCATGCGGAGTTTGGTCGCCGCTGTGGTCGTTTTTTTGGCGGCCGTCCGGGTAGTGGTTTTGCGGTTTGAGGCAGCTTTGGCGGCAGTAGCCTTCGTTGCTAACGCCGCTTGAGTTTTGCTCGCCGGGGTGGCTTTCGTGGTGGGCTTGCGAGCTGCGGCGCGGCGTGCCACGGGCCGCGTGGGCAGCGCCTTGGGC
>NZ_BAAGZM010000615.1:0-2510 GCF_054778495.1 Hymenobacter agri | reverse complement strand
CTGCGCAGGCTGCGGCCCTGCATGCCCTGCACCACGGCCGCGCCCAGCTGGCTGGTGAGCACGGGGTCTTCGCCGAAAGTTTCTTCTACCCGCGACCAGCGCGGTTCGCGGGCCAAATCCAGCACTGGCCCGTAGCCCAGGTGGCCGCCCTGCACCCGCACCTCGGTGGCAATGGCGGCGGCCATCTGTTGCAGCAGGGCGGAGTTCCAGGTGCTGCCCTGGCCGATGGCCGTTGGGAAAACGGTGGTGCCGATGGCCATGTGCCCGTGCGGGCACTCCTCGGCCAGCAGCAGCGGAATGCCCAGCCGGGTGTGCGCCACGGCGTAGCGCTGCAAGGCGTTGGTGGCTTCGGCGGCCTGGGCAGGATTGAGGCCGGTGGTCAGGGTTTTGCGGGTCCAGGGGTCGGCGCGCAGGGTGGCCCACAGGCCGCCGATGTGGCGCTCATCAACGGCTTTTTTATACGCGGCACTGATGCCCACCCGCGCGCCGGTTTTCTCGACCATCTCCCAGCCCAGCACCGTGGAGAGCTGGCCCACTTTCTCGGCCGTCGTCATGCGGCCCAGCAGGTCCCGCACCCGCGCTTCGGTGGGGGCCTGCGGGTCTTTGTAGAGCGGCCGGCCCGGCTGGGCGGCGGCCGTTTGGGTGAGGAAGAATAGCCCGAGAGCCAGCAGCTTGCGCATGAGAAGCGAGGAAAATATGCCGGCTATTTTTCGGCCGTGAAGGCAAACGCCAGCGCCGGGTATGCCCCGGCCGGCCTGGCCAGCGTGGCGGGCAGCGTCACCGTTATTTTGTCGCCCTGCCGGGCCCAGGCTACAGCCTGGCCGGTTTGCAGCAGCGTGAGGCGGCTGCCTTTTTTGGGCAGGTTGCCGGTCCATGCCAGCGTGGCCGGAGCCGGCTGGTTTTCGGGCAGGCAGGCAATGGCGTAGCGGATGCCTTTTTTATCCTGGGTGAAGTAGGTCTGGCCGTCCTGGTACCGCGCGGCGGGGCGGGTGCCGTAGATGGCGGCCCCGTTCACCTGCAGCCACTGGCCGATTTTCCGGAGGCGCGTCACGGCTTCGTCGGCCAGGGTGCCGTCGGGTTTGGGGCCCACGCCTAGCAGCAGGCTGCCGCCTTTGGCCACCACTTCCACCAGGGTGTGGATGATGCGCGTGGGCGACTTGTACTGGTCATTGGGCACGTAGCCCCAGTTGTTGGCCAGGGTCAGGCAGCTTTCCCACGGGTTATCCAGCCGGTGGTCGGGCACACGCTGCTCGGGCGTCTGGTAGTTCTCGTAGGGGCCGTGCACAGTGCGGTCCACCAGCAGGATGCCGGGCTGGGCCTGCCGGGCCATGGCGGCAATGCGGGGCATGTTCACGTCCTGGCTGAACTCAGGGATAGGGGCGCCCCAGGCACGCACTTCGGCGTTCACGGTTTCGCGGGGCCGCACCCAGCCGCCATCCAGCCACAGAATGTCCAGCGGGCCGTAGCCGTGCATCAGCTCGCTAATCTGGTTGTAGGTGAACTGCTGGTATTGCCGCCAGCGCCACGGATACTTGCGGATGTCGTAGTTCACGTTGCGGTCGGGCGTGGCGTACTTCGGCCACCAGAAATACTCCGAGTGCCAGTCGGGCTTCGAGAAATACGCCCCCAGCATGAAGCCTTCCTTCCGAAATGCGTCGAACACATGCCTGGCCACGTCGGCCCGCGGGTCTTGGCCAAACGGGCCGTGTGTGATACTGAAATCCGACTGCTTGGTGTCGAACATGGCGAAGCCGTCGTGGTGCTTGGTGGTGAACACCAGGTAGCGCATGCCCGCCTGCCGGGCCACGCGGGCCCACTGTGCAGGGTCGAACTTGGTGGGGTTGAACTGCCGGCTCAGGCCCCAGTACCATTTTTTGTAGTCGTCGTAGGCCACGGTGCTGTCGCGCTCAATCCAGCTTTCCGAGCACAGCGCCCACGACTCAATGATGCCCGGCACGGCGTACAGCCCCCAGTGCAGAATCAGCCCGAATTTCTGGTCCTGCCACTTCGCCAGCTTCTGCTGCACCAGCGGGTCGGTAGGCATCTCGTACTCGGCCGACTGCGGGTGCACGCCCAATTGTTGCGCCCGCAGCGGCAGTACCGCGGGGGCGGCCGTCGCGAGCAGGGCCAGGGCAGCTTTTCGGAAGTTCATAGGCCGGTGAGGAGGGTAAAATTGTTGCGCCAATTAAAGCCGGCGCGAGTTAAATCAGCTAACGCCGCCCCCGCGCGGCTGAAGGAATTCACAGATGCTTCCTGTCAGGCTTGCGGCAGTAGCAGGCGGCAAAGTCAATCAAACTGATTTGTCGGGTCCTCAAGTCTGCTCCCGGCCCAGCCCCTGCAGCTGCGCCACCAGTTCCTGCACAATGGCCGCATCGGTTTCCCAGCGGGGCGCGTCAAACTCGGTGGCTTTGGCGGCGGGTGGGTCGGGCAGGCGCTTTTTGGCGCTGGCGTGAAACTCCCGCGCGCCGGTGCCCTGCACCACTGCTCGCAGCGTGGCTGGCGTGATGCCC
>NZ_BAAGZM010000614.1:0-3023 GCF_054778495.1 Hymenobacter agri | reverse complement strand
TAGAACACCGGAATTTCCCAGCCCTCCCAGAACCCGCCGGGGTCGAGCGAAACCACAGCCCCTAGGGAGCCGCCGCAGCTGGTGCAGCCAGCGCCGCTTCCCAATCCTCACCACTGGTCACGGCCAGAATCAGACGGGCGGCTTCAGTGGGTACGTCCCACTGCGGGAAGTGACCGCAGTGCTCGAACCAGTGCAGGCGGGCATCGGGGAATTTGGCCAGCGCGCGCGGGGCCTGCGCGGGAAAGCACACCCGGTCGTGGCGGCCCCAGCCAATGACGAGCGGGGCCGTGATGCTGCCGCGCGGGGCGGGTTTTTGCACCTCGCCGTGGGCCAGTTGGTCGAGCAACTCATCGAACACGGGCGTGTGGGCGAAGGTATACATCTCGTCGCGGGCCTGTCGGGCATCCACGGCCCAGGGGCGGGCCGAAAACTGCGGCAGCAGCGCCGTGCGCCCCACCGCCGAACTCATCAGGGCGGGTATAATGGGTTGCAGCACCTTCACCAGCTTCATAGAACACCGGAATTTCCCAGCCCTCCCAGAACCCGCCGGGGTCGAGCGAAACCACAGCCCCTAGGGAGCCGCCGCGTCGCGCCATTTCCAGCACCAGCCGGGCTCCCATCGAGCTGCCCACGGCATCGATGCCCAGCAAGTTGTGGCGGGTCAGGAAGTCAGTCAGCGCATCGGCAAACGTGCCGATGGAGTTTTCGCCGGGCAGCGGCGGGGTATCGCCGTGGCCGGGCAAGTCCACGGCAATGACTTCGCGCTCGGCTGCCAGCGTGTCGAGAATGGTGTTCCAGGAGCGCCAGCTGCCGCCGATGCCGTGCACGAGAAGGAGGGGTTTGCCCGCGCCGCGGCGAATGTGATGCATGTCCATGAGAATGGGGAGAAGGGGTGAAAGCGCGCCGTTAGTCGTGGCTCGTGGCTACGGCCGGCCAGCTACGCAGCGGTAGTACGCAGCCTGGCGCGCTTCGGGTGGCCGGCGCACCGGTCGCGGGCCCATAAAAAAAAAGCGGGCGGGCGGCTATTGCCACCCGCCCGCTGCGTGCGTTCCTCAACGAGGCCGAATTACTTGGCAAAAAGCTCGTTCAGCTGGCCGGCCAGGCGAATACCGGCTTTAAGAACCTGCTGCTGGGCCACGGGCCCGAAAGTGGGGTAGAAGTGCCAGTCGAACTTGGGGTTGGTGGCCGCCGCGGCGTAAATGGGCGTGCACAGCTGGTACGACTCGAACAGCCAGGTCGGAATCTCGTCCTTCTGCCACTGCTTAATCTCGGTGGGCGTGGCGTGGTCGTAGGTCGCGCTCATCTCGGTGAAAGTGAAGCCGGGGTATTCCAGAATGGCCGTATCCCACACGCTGTGCAGGTTGCTGTCTTCGCGCGAGCGCCAGTTCACGGTGATGCTGTTGCCACCCTTGTCTTCGGCGTGGCCCACGTGCAGGGGCTGGTGCACGTCGCCTACGATGTGAATGAGGAACTTGAGGGCCACGCGCTTTTCGTCGGCCGATTTGGCGGGGTCTTTCAGGTCGCGGCGGGCTTGCAGCAGAGCGGTGTAGGCGTTGGTGGGTGCGGCCGGGGCCAGCAGGGACGGGTCGTTCAGCTGCTTCACAAAGGCCGCAAAGTCGAGGCCGGTGGCCACGTTGAGGTAGTGCCAGGGCGCCGTTTCCTTGTACTGCGGGTCGTTGCGCAACTCATCGGCCCAGGTGCTCACCAGCGGCATGGTTTCCCAGCCCAGTATCTGGCTCACCTGCTGGCGGGCGGCGGGGGTGAGGTGGTTTTCGGCGATGCGAGCCACGGCCCGGTGGCCTAGCACGCCCCAGGCGCGGCCGGCGCGGGGCATGGCCAGCAGCAGCACAACAAATAAAACCAGCGACCGGGCACCCAGAAAACGAAGCATGCGAAAGTTGAAATAAAAGAAGGGAGATGAAACCGGACTTTACCCGGATGAAATTGACGTAACGCACGCCAAACCACAAAGCTACGCGGAAATAGCCATTGGGCAGAAAGAAGGAATTATGAATATTCAAACAGAAAAGGTAGTTTTACCCTTTCACCTTGTCTCGCCGATTTAGCCCGGCGCCGCTTCTCACTCCTGCATGGACCTGCACCCGCTCGTCGATTCCCCGGCCGTTTTTATTGCCCACGATTCAATAAATCATTGTTTGTATGCCGATTGGCGCGGTGAGTACAACCAGGAAACCTCGCGCTCGACCTGTCGCATGCTGCTGGCCGCCCAACGCCAGCTGCCGTGCCCCAAGCTGCTGAACGATTACTCAAGCATGACGCGCAGCACCGTGCAACTCACGCACTGGGGCGAGCAGTGGCTGGCCGATATGCAGGCGGCCGGCCTGCGCTGCATTGCCTGGGTGCTGCCCAACGACCCCCTGGCCCGCCAGGTAACCGAAGAAATTGTGCAGGCCATTGATGCGCCGCGCGTGGTAGCGTTTCAGGACGTGGCTTCGGCCTACTCGTGGCTGCGCCAGCAGGTGGTGCCGGCATCGGATAATTAGGGATAAGGGATAGGAATAGGGGATAGGGAAGAACGTCATGCTGAGCTTGTCGAAGCAGCTCTGCCGCGTAACTAATCCAACCGATTGGGTTTACTCGTGCGGAGGAGATGCTTCGACAAGCTCAGCATGACGTTCTTCTGCTTACGTATCTCTTATTCCCTGTTTCTTATCCCCATCATCATGCCCGCCACCTACACCAACCCCGTTCTCGACGACAACTTTCCCGACCCGGCCCTGCTGCGCGCGCCCGATGGCTGGTACTACGCCTACGGTACCCAAACCAAGCTTGCCGGCGTCATCATCAATTTGCAGGTGGCCCGCTCGCGCGACCTGATTGCGTGGGAGCATCTGGGCGAAGGCCTGCCCGAAAAGCCGGCCTGGGCCCAACACAGTCAGAAAATATGGGCCCCGCACGTGAGCGAGCATGCGGGCCGCTACTACCTCTACTACTCGGCCCGGCCCGACGGGGCCGACTCGCTCAGCCTGGCCGTGGCCGTGGCCGACGCTCCCGCCGGCCCG
>NZ_BAAGZM010000613.1:0-2514 GCF_054778495.1 Hymenobacter agri | reverse complement strand
CGTAACGGGCGCTTCGGGCTGGGCCTCGGTGGAGGCGGCGGGCAGGGCTTCGGCAGGCGCACCGGAGTCGTTGAACTGGGCACTGGCCTGCTGAATGAGGCGCTGCTCGGCCCGGATGAGGGCCACCCGCTCGTCGCGCGGCAGGTTGTGAATGAAGAACTCGAAGTTCTTATCCAGCAATACCGATTTCAGCTGTTTTTCGAATTCCGCCAGCGTGAGCGGGCCATTGCCAAAACGGTTTTTATACCGCTCGGCAATGCCGTTATAATTCATAAACAGCTGCTTAAGCGCTGCATTATCACCGAAGCCGTCGAAGCTGCGGCGCGCGGCAGCGGTACGCAGCGTGAGCGGAAACTTACCCCGGGTGAACGACTTGTCGTACACCGTTTCCATGGTGCGGAAATTCAGCTCGTCGATGGTTTTGTCGAAGAGGCGTTTGTTAGCCTGGGCCGGCGTTTCGGCGTGGGCAAACGTGGCAATCAGCAGAAAAAGGGCAAGCAGATGGCGTTTCAGCATCGGGCAAAGGTAAAGCGCAAGGTTGCGCAAAGTTGAAAAATTAAGTTTCGCAAAGGCAGAGGCCAGACGGCATCCGAGTTCAGCCCGCGGCTGCAAAGGCTCATCAGCCTTTGCGAAACTTGCTTTTCACTTTGCGCTACTTTGCGCGATGGGCCTCCACCAACGACTCGCGGCAGGCGGTAAGGTACTTCTCCACTAGCTCGTCGCTGATGGCCGTGGACACGAACAGGGCCTCAAATTGCGAGGGCGCGAGGTAGATGCCGCGCTCCAGCATGGCGTGGAAATAGCGGCCGAAAGCGGCGGTATCGCAGTGTTTGGCGTCGTCGAGGTTGTTCACCGGCTTATCGGTGAAGAACAGGCTGTACATGGAGCCCACGCGGTTCACGGTGTAGTTCAGGCCGAGTTCGGCGGCAATCCGGCGGGTGCCGTCGGCGAGGCGGGCGCTGGTGGCTTCGAGGGCCGTGTAAAGCTCGGGGTGCTCGTGCAGGTAGCGCAGCTGGGCCATGCCGGCGGCCGTGGCCATGGGGTTGCCCGAGAGCGTGCCGGCCTGGTACACTTTGCCGGCCGGGGCCACGCAGTTCATGATGTCTTCACGGCCGCCGTACGCGCCCACAGGCAGGCCACCGCCGATGATTTTGCCCAGCGTCACCATGTCGGCCGTGATGCCAAAAAGCTCCTGCGCGCCGCCCTGGGCCAAGCGGAAGCCGGTCATCACCTCATCAAAAATGAGCACGATGCCGTGCTGGGTGCACAGGTCGCGCAGGCTCTGCAGGAAGCCTTTGGCGGGAATTACCAGGCCCATGTTGCCCACCACGGGCTCCAGAATGAGGGCGGCTACCTGGCCGGGATTGGCGGCGATGAGAGCTTCGACGGCCGCTAGGTCGTTGTAGGGCGCGGTGAGCGTGTCCTGGGCCACGCCCTGGGTCACGCCGGCCGAGTCGGGCTCGCCGGTGGTGAGGGCTTCGCTGCCAGCGGCAATCAGGAAGGCGTCGCCGTGGCCGTGGTAGCAGCCTTCGAATTTGATAATTTTGGCGCGGCCGGTGTAGCCGCGGGCCGCCCGGATGGCCGACATGCACGCCTCGGTACCGGAGTTCACCAGCCGGACTTTTTCCACGCCGGGCACCATGGTCCGAATCAGCTCGGCCATCTCCACCTCGCGGTTGGTGGGCGCACCGAAGCTGAGCGAGTGCGGCAGGGCCTCGCGCACAGCGTCGAGCACCACGGCCGGAGCGTGGCCCAGAATCATCGGACCCCAGGAGTTGATGAAGTCGACGTAGCGGTTGCCGTCAACGTCGGTGAGCCAGGCCCCGTCGGCGCTGGCCATAAACACCGGCGAACCACCCACCGAGCGGAAAGCCCGAACCGGCGAGTTAACACCGCCGGGAATGAGGGTTTTAGCGCGTTCGAAAAGGGCAGCGGAAGTGGTGAGATTGAGCATTTTATTGAGGGTTAAGTTTTGAAGGTTGAGGGTTGAGTTTTTCGTGTTGAGAATTGGAAGAGCGAAGGCGTGGCATAGCCATAGCCGACCACCTGATTCAACCCTCAACCTTCAAAACTCAACCCTTCGATTAGCGCAGCACCTGATACTCCAGGCCGCTGAGCTTGATGATGGGCACCACCTGGTTGTCGTGGGCGCCGCCCAGGTAGCTGGCGCCCTGGAAGATAGCGCCGGGCGTCTGGCTAGCGGCAGACAGGCCAGCCTGGAAACCGGGCCCGTACTGAAACAGCGCGTTGCCGAAATACAGCAGCAGTTCGAAGCCCTGGCTGGCAAACACCGACGGCGGCAGGTGCTGCCGCTGCAAATACATGGCGCGGAACCGGCGGAAACCCATACCCTGCTCGTCGTAGTATTTCGGCTGAATGAAGTAGGTGCCCGCGCCGTTGAGTTGGCTTACGTCGAGGCGGGGATTGTCGAGCCAGGCGCCGGGGGCCAGCACGCCGGGACGGGTGGCGGCGGGCTGCTGCTGCACAAGGCGCAGGGCGTAGGGCCCCACACGC
>NZ_BAAGZM010000612.1:0-2515 GCF_054778495.1 Hymenobacter agri | reverse complement strand
GCACCTGCGCCGCCGGCCGGGGCACGTGCCCGTGCAGCAGCCGCTTGCCGCCAAGACGCACGGGGTCGAGCACGAATTTCTTGATGCTGAGCATGGTGAGGTAATCCTGGCGCATCTCGGCGGGCGGAAGGGCGAAATCGTAGCCGGCATGCACCAGCACGAAATCAGGCAGCTCAATCTCATAAGGCAGCGCGTCGAGCCACGCGATGTAGTGAGGCTCAATGTCACTGGCCCGCCGCACGCCGAAGCTGCGTAGCGTGGGCTGGCGGCCGGGCAGCCCCAGCCAGGCCCAGCGCTTGCGATGGCGCGCGTCGTCGAGCAGGGCTTGGTCGTGGTTGCCGCGCAGGCAATGCACCTGAAAGCCGCTGGCCTGCAGGTGCATCAGGTAATCGAGCACGCCCTTGCTGTCGGGGCCCTTGTTCACGTAGTCGCCCAGCAGGTACAGCTCATCGGCGGGCGTCAGGCGCAGCTCGTCTTCCACGAGGCGGCGGAAAGTGTGCAGGCAGCCGTGCAGGTCGGTGGTGGCGTAGCGGCTCACGAGAAGCGAAATGGGAAAAGCATGGGCAGAGGCCGCCGAAAAAAGAACGTCATGCTGAGCGAAGTTGAATCATCCCTACCGCAATAGTAAATGATTACTCTCGCAGTAAAGATGCTTCGACAAGCTCAGCATGACGTTCTATCTAGCCTTTTTTGTTATCAAACGCGACCTATTGGTCGATGGCCGTATCGGTGGCGTTGGGGTCGTTGAGGTCGGCGTTGGTATCGGTGCCGGTGATGGGCTTGATGGGCTTGGGCTCCATCTGGCCCATGCCCACGCGGGAGTTGGGGTTCAGCATCTCATCCACGCCGGGGCGGCGGTCGTGCACGTCGAGCTCATCGACGGGGCGGCCGCTGGGCACGATGCTGTCGGTATAGTCGTCAAGGGGCGGCAGGTCCTGGTTGGCGCGGTCGTCGCGGCCTTCGTCCTCCGAGCGCATATTGTCGGCGGGCGGGGCCATGTTGTCGGCGGTTTCGTTCACGCCCAGGGCCGTGGAGCCGCCGGCCGTGTCGGAGCCGAAGCCCTCTTTGCCGTCGCGGTTGCCGAAGCCGCCGCGGGCCGCCTCGTTCTTGGGCGGGTCGGCGTTGGGGATGTGGTGGCCGGCTTCCATTTCTTCGTTGGTCGTGTCGTCGTTGATGACGCGGATGGGGCGGTTATTCGGGTCGATGGCCATTTTTTAGGGTATGAGGGTATGGGGGTATGAGGGCAGGAAGTATCGGAAACGGTGTACTTTGGTTTGGTCGTTTGGGTTTTGCCCCACGGCCCGGCTTACTGCCAGGATGCATCCTTAAATATAGTAAAAATCATGTGGAATAATATCGATAACAGCCTGGCTCGCACGTTCCGGTTCCGCGACTTCCGCACGGCTTTCGCCTTCCTTACCGAAGTAGCGGCCGAGCCCGAGCGGCTCGACCATCACCCCTGGCTCAGCAACGAGTACAACGTGGTGGAATTCCGCCTGCGCACCCACGACGCGGGCAATACCGTGACGGCCCGCGACCACCGGCTGGCGGCCGCCATTGATGCCGTGGCCAGCCGGTATCTGCTACAATGAGGGATACGGAATAGGGAATAAGAGACGGGGCATCGGGAAATGGATTTCAACATTCCGTATCCCTCATTCCCTATCCCCTATCCCTGACGTGCGCCCCGTACCTTTGCTTTATGCCCACTCCCACGGTTCTGTACCTTGTACCCACGCCTATTGGCAACCTCGAAGACATTACGCTGCGCGCCATTCGGGTGCTGGGCGAGGTGGGCACGGTGCTTTGCGAAGACACCCGCACCAGCGGCCGCCTGATGCAGCACCTGGGCCTGAAAAAGCCGCTCCTCTCCTACCACCTGCACAACGAGCACCAGCAGGTGCCGCGCCTGCTCGAACGCCTCGAAAAAGGCGAAACCATGGCCCTGGTGAGCGACGCCGGCACGCCCGGCATCTCCGACCCCGGGTTTCTGTTGGTGCGCGAGTGCCTGGCTAAGGGCCTGGGCGTGGAGTGCCTGCCCGGCGCTACAGCCTTCGTGCCGGCGCTGCTGAAGTCGGGCTTTGGGGCCGAGCGATTCACGTTCGAGGGCTTTTTGCCGGCTAAAAAGGGGCGGCAGACGCGCCTGCTGCAACTGGCCACGGAAACCCGCACCATGATTTTCTACGAGTCGCCGCACCGCATCGTGAAAACGCTGGGGCAGCTGGCCGAAGTGCTGGGGCCGTCGCGGCCGGCTTCCGTCAGCCGCGAGCTCACCAAACTGTTTGAAGAAACCGTGACCGGCACGCTGGCCAGCCTGGAGGCTGACTTTGCGGCCCGGCCCACTATTAAAGGAGAAATTGTCGTTGTCGTCGAAGGAAACCTTGCCCCGCCCCCCCGCGAGCCCCGCCCCGGCCGCGATGCCTCCTACTACCGCCGCGCCGATGACGCCGACGATGAGTCCGAATCAGAAGACTAAGCGGCCCGGGCTGCGACCCGCCGCGCTGGCCGTGCTGGG
>NZ_BAAGZM010000611.1:0-2522 GCF_054778495.1 Hymenobacter agri | reverse complement strand
GGGCGGCGGCCATGGCGGGCGCGAGGGCGGTGCCGGCGGCCAGCTGGCTTTGCAGCGCGGTGCGGAACTTGCCGCCCCACACGGCATTGGAGCCGTTCTGTAGGTCCAGGTTCAGGGCCAGGGGGTTGAGGTTGTAGGAGTTGCCGGTGTTTTCGAGCAGGGTGTAGGCGCGCACCACAAAGTCGGTGCCCTTCAGCTCGAGCTTGTGGTTCTGCACGGTCACGCCATCGAGCTGAATCTTATTGCCGCGCTGAAACACGCCGTCCATCAGCCCGAAACGGTAGCCGTAGCTCAGCTCCAGCTTATCGGTCAGCTTGTAGTGCAGGCTGGCGTCGGCCTTGATGTTGCGCACGATGGGATTGGTCAAATCCTTCTCGTAGTAGCCAGTGCGCGTCACCGTAAACGCCTGGTTTTTGCCCTGGTAGGGGATGGTGATGGTGAGCGAGGAGTTGGTATCGTCGCCGTAGCGGTTCCACAAATCAGCGGCGGGGTTGGCGGTGCCGGCCAGCTCGGGGAAAGCGGGGTTGGAGGTCGAAAGGCCCTGCGGGTTCTGGTCGGTCTGGTTGTTGGCCAGCCAGTCGGTGCCGCGCAGGTAGTCGAGGTTCACCTTGTAGGCCCAGCGGCTGCCCAGCGCCTGGGCGTAGCGAATGGCCGTTTCGGTGAGGGCGCTGGTATTGCGGTCGGCGGCGCTGCCCACGTGGTTCACGCCCACTTTCTGGTACACGCTCAGGCCCTGATAGGTGAAGGGGCTTTTGGTGGTGAGGTTGGCCATGCCGTTGATGGCGTTCATGCCGTAGAGGGCCGAGGCCGCGCCGGGCGTTACCTCCACGCTGGCAATATCCAGCTCGGTGGGCCCGATGGCGTTGCCCAGCGGTACGCCCAGCGTGGCGGCCTGCATGTCGACGCCATCCACCAATTGCATGAAGCGGAAGTTGTTCGGAATATTGAACCCCCGGGTATTAGGCACTTTAAAGGTGAGGCTGCTGGTGAGCATCTGCACGCCCTTCACGTTTTCCAGCGCATCGTAGAAGCTGGGCGCGGGCGTCTCTTTAATGGCGCGGATATCAAGCTTCTCAATGGCCACCGGCGATTTCAGCCGGCTTTCCTCTACCCGCGAAGCCGATACCACGACCTCATTGGTAAGCACGCCCTTGGCTTCGAGCGTCACGTTCAGCGGCTGGCTGCTGCTCACGATTTCCAGCTCCACGGCCTCGTGCCCCAGGGCATTGAAAACGAGCGTGAACGGGTAGGTGAGCTTGGCCTTGAGGGAAAACTTGCCCTCGCCGTCGCTCTGGGTGCCGGTGCTGGCGCCCTTCACGCTGATGCTAACGCCGGGCAGGGCTTCGTTGGTGCCCTTCTCGTGCACCACGCCGCTAATGGCGATGAGCTGCGTTTGGGCAAAGGCCGCGCTGAGGCTAGCCAGAAACAGGAGGAGAAAAAGGAGGAAGGAGGGGTAATAGGATTTCATGAATTTGGGGAGTTGAAGTCGAAGGGGAGGGGCTGGGAAGCGGGCGCATTCGACAACAACAGGGGGTGTGGGGCACGAAAGAGGTTTTCATAGTTGGTGTAAAGACAGTATCAGCCCGTCATGCAGAGCGCAGCGAAGCATCTCGCCTAGGGTAGTAAATCAATCGTCAGGATTAGAGGGGCACGCGAGATGCTTCGCTGCGCTCTGCATGACGGGTTTTCGAATTTTCGAGAGTGCTAGTACACGTCCTCCAAGTAGCGGCGCTGCTTGCGCAGGTTCTTCACGTAGGCCGCCGCGTCCTCGGCCGATACGCCAGCCTCTTTCTGCACCACCTGCGCCAGCGCCGTTTGCACGGCCCCGCCAAGGCGGTTTTTATCGCCGCACACGTAGAGCTGCGCGCCGCTTTCGAGCCAGCCGAAGACCTCGCGGCTGTTTTCGAGCAGGCGGTCCTGCACGTAGATTTTCTCGGCCTGGTCGCGGGAGAAAGCCACGTCGAGCTTGGTTAAGCCGCCTTTTTTGAGGTGCTGCTGCCACTCGGCCTGGTACAGGAAATCGGTGGTGAAGTGCGGGTTGCCGAACAGCAGCCAGTTGCGGCCAGACGCGCCCAGCTCGGCTCGCTCCTGCACAAAGGCGCGGAACGGCGCGATGCCCGTGCCCGCGCCCACCATGATGATGTCGGTGGCCGGGTTGGCCGGCAGCTTGAAGCACTCGTTGTGCTCCACGAACACGCGCACTTCGTCGCTCACCGCCACGCGGTCGGCCAGAAACGACGAGCACACGCCCTGTTTGCGGCGGCCGTGGGCCTCGTAGCGCACGGCGCCCACGGTGAGGTGTACCTCGTCGGGATGCGTGAGCAGGCTACTGGCGATGGAGTAGGCGCGGCTCGGCAGCGGGCGCAGGGTATCGGCCAGGGTTTGGGCGGTGAGCTGGTCGGTGGGGAAATCGGTAAGCAAATCGGCCACGTCGCGGCCGTAGAGGTAAGGTTGCAGGCGGGTGGTGTCGGCCAGCAGGCCGCGCAGCTCGGCGTGCGGGGCCAGGGCGGCGTAGCGTTCGA
>NZ_BAAGZM010000610.1:0-2522 GCF_054778495.1 Hymenobacter agri | reverse complement strand
GCGGCTGCCCTCAGCAAAAGCCTGGCCCGCATCGGCCCGGCCCCCGAGCCGCTGCCGGAGCTCGGCCCCGCCGAACCCAACGTCCCCACGCTCGCCGATGACCGGTCGCTGCTCGACCAACTCACGTTTTTGCAAAAAGTCAGCACCGACATCAGCAAAATAACCGACGTGCTGGCCAAATAAGCGTAGCAAAAAGGCTCACCTATTACGGGTGAGCCTTTTTGCTGCATCGTCAAATCGCGGCGTCGCCTACTTGCCCGCCTGCCCATCGGGCTTCAGCGTGCGGCCCAGCCAGTCGAAAAACACGCGCTGCCACAGAATGGCGTTTTGCGGCTTCAGCACCCAGTGCCCCTCGTTGGGCAGGTACAGGAAGCGGCTCGGAATGCCACGCAGCTGCGCCGTGCCAAAGGCCTCCATCGCCTGCCCCTCGGGCACCCGGAAATCCTTGCCGCCGGTGATGACCAGAATGGGCGTGTCCCACTTGCCCACGAACTGCTGGGGGTTGAACTCGGTATAAGATTTGGCCTGGGGCACGTCCCAGGGCGCACCGCCCATGTCGTGCTTGGCAAAGAACATTTCCTCGGTGCTGGGGTACCAGCTGGTGAGGTTGAACAGGCCATCGTGGGCAATAAACGTCTTGAAACGGCCCTCGTGGTGGCCGGCCAGGTAGTACACCGAGTAGCCGCCGTAGCTGGCGCCCACGCAGCCGCGCCGGTCCTTGTCCACATACTGCTCCTTGCTCACGGCATCAATCGCCGAGAGGTAGTCGCGGATGGGCTGCCCGCCCCAGTCGCCCGAAATGGCGTCGTTCCACTGCCGGCCAAAGCCGGGCAGGCCGCGCCGGTTGGGGGCCACCACAATGTAGCCGTTGGCCGCCATCAGCTGGAAATTCCAGCGGTAGCTCTGGCTCTGGGTGATGGGGCTTTGCGGGCCGCCCTGGCAATAGAGCAGCGTTGGGTACTTCTTGGCGGGGTCGAAATCGGGTGGGTAAATCACGTACACCTGCATCTGCTTGCCGTCGGTGGTCGTCACGCGGCGGTCCTCCACCTTGCCCATTTTAATGCCGGCCAGCTCCTGCTGGTTGATGGTGGTGAGCGGAGTTTCCTTGCCCGTTTTCAGGTCGAGGCGTACCATGTCGGCGAAGGCCGAAAGGGTGGTGCGGTTGGCCACGGCCTGGTCTTTTCCGACTAGCTCAAATGCGTTGTAGTTCTGCGCGCCGGTGGTAATCTGGCGGATTTTGCCGCCCTTCGCGGGCAGCGAAAATATTTGCTCGGTGCCTTCTACCACGGCCACGAAGTAGAGGGTTTTGCCATCGGCGCTCCAGCGCACGTTGGCCGCGCTCAACTCCGAGCCCTTGGTGATATCGACGCGCTTTTTGCTGGCGAAATCATACACCACAATGCCGTTGCGGTCGCTCTCAAAGCCGGGCGTGGCCATGCTCAGCCAGGCCACCTGCTTGCCGTCGGGCGAAAAAGCGGGCTCGGTGTCGTAGCCGCCCAGGCCCTCGCTCAGGTTCTGGGTTTGCTGGTTATGAATGTCGTATAGGTAGATATCCGAGTTGGTGCTTTCGGCCTCGGCCTTGCCCGTGAGCTTGCGGCTGGTGTAGGCAATGCGGTAGCCATCGGGCGAAAAGGCCAGTTGCTCGGCGCCGCCGTCGGGCATCAGCGGCGAGTCGAATTTCTCGCCGGGCATCAGGTCTTTGCCGTAGCCTTCGGGCTTGCCGTCGGCGTTGATGGGCTGGAAGAACACGTGGCTGGCGAGGTGGTCGTCCCACACGTTCCAGTGGCGGTAGTTCAGGTCGTCAATGATTTTGGCATCGGCCTTGGGAAGGTCCGGGAACAGGTCCTTGGTATCGGGCGTCACCTTCACATCCTGCGTGTAGAGCATGAAATTGGCTTTGGGCGCGTACTTCAGGTTGCTCAGGCCCTGGTCGGGGAAGTCGCTGAGCTTGGTCTTGCCCGAGCCGTCGGCGCTCATCACGTAGAGCTGGTCGGTGCCGCTTTCGCCTGATATAAAGGTGAGCTTGCCGTCGGGCCGCCAGTTCAGGGTGTTTTCCGAGCCGGGCGTGTCGGTGAGGCGTTTGGGAGTGCCGCCGGCTACGGGCACCGTCCAGATGTCGGCGTTGCCCTTGTTATCGGCAATGCTGTAGCGCGTCACGGTGTAGGCCACGGTTTTGCCATCGGGCGACACCTGCATTTCGCCCAGGCGGCCGAGCTGCCAGAGCTTTTCGGGCGTGAGCCCGGACGAGGGGGGAGTAGTTTGGGCGGCCGCCGCGAGTGGGAGCAAGGCCAGCGCGCTAAGAAAGAGCTTGTTCATGCCCGAAAATTACGGCCTCCCACCGCATCGGCGACCAAGCGCAGTTTGTGATAAGCATATGGAATAATCTATTTAATGGCTAGTTTTATAGCAAACACTCTTGCTATGAACCTGCTATGAAACCAAAATCCCTCCGTTTGCTGCTGCTCGCCGCCGGCCTGTGCCTGCTTGCGCTGGCCGCCTGCGCCCAGCAGCCCACCGGCCCC
>NZ_BAAGZM010000609.1:0-2522 GCF_054778495.1 Hymenobacter agri | reverse complement strand
CGCAGGCCCCGGCCCCCACCTGGCGCAACGGCAGCACCCTGCCCGCGGGCGAGTCCGCCGAGCTCTTCGGCGACTACACCGGCAAGGGCCGCATCATCACCCTCCCTTCCTGACATGCTCATGCACAACGACATCACGCCCGAACTCGTGCACCAGGCCAACCTGCTGGCCCGCAGCTACAACGATTTTCACTACTGCACCCTGCACAGCGTACTCGGCCATTTCCCCGCCCAAGGCCAGTACCCCGGTGGCTGGCACGAGGCCCGCGCGGTGCGGCTCTGGCTGCACCAGACTGACGCGCCGGCCATTTACCTGCTCTACGTCGAGCACCGCGGCTCCGACGAGGAATTGCTGCAGGCCCTTTCGGATGACCTGTGTCAGTGGCACCTGTCGGGCACGCTGCCCAGCGACGTGGCCACAGTCACCGAGTCCGCCGCCGACGCCCTGATTGCCCTGGCCCAGCACCCACTCACCACTGCCACCGACCGCGCCGAGCTGCTCCGCACCCAAATCCGCCTGATGAGTGGCCGGCAGGCCCGCGAGGCCACCGCCGACCTCACGGCTAAACTCGAAGCCCGCAGCCCCGGCGTGCTCACCGGCCGGGGCTGGATGCCTCACGGAGAACCGGTGCCCAGGCAGGGCCCCCATCCATTTGCCTACGCGGCCTGACCTCATTTCAACAACCCTCATCCCATTCTTCCCAATACCATGTCGAAAATCCCCGGCCTCCAGGATGTCAACGACCACATCCACACCTGCCGCTTCGCCTACCTGCGCACCTTGCTCTACCAGGAGCGCGACGAGCTCACTGCCGAGCAGCAGCACGACTACCAGTTCCAGATTGGCCACATGACCATTCTGCTCGAGGAGCTCAAGGACCACCTCTACAACCTGCGCGGCCTGGCCACCGCCTGCGCCCACGGCCTGGCCGGCACCCAGCCCGACGACTACGAGCCGTGGGAGGAGGATGCCGACGGCAACGACGTGGAAGTACCCTACGACCCCTACGCCGAAATGGCCTACCACCTGAGCGGCGAGAGCAGCGTGCGCCCGCTCCGGCTCAGCACCTCGGTGCTGGCCTACATCGACCAGATGCCCCTGCGCGACCAACTGCACGCCGAGGGCTTCCTGCAGCTGATGGGCGGCGAGCTGAGCGTGCTGCAGCAGGGCGTGCCTGGCACCGACTCGGCCCAGTACGCCAACGTGGGCATCTCCGCGGCCCTTGAAGCGCTGGAGTCCACGGCGTTTGTGCTCACCTACGAAGCCGACCTGGCCCGCGTGGAGGAACTGGTTATCACCCGCGGCCCCCTGGAAGAAATCGCCGCCTTGTTAGGACCGGTAAAGCGGAAGTTGCCGTGGGAGGAATAGCTATCCGTCCACCAGTTGACGTCTTGGCCGCAAGGTTATTCCTTAATGAAAATCAACGTAGCGCCAAACCCTTGCGAGCCGCTGAAGGTGCTTTTCAAGGTGTAGCCTTCCTGGGTAAGCGTTGTCACGAGCCGCTGAATAGTTAGTCCGGCCTCTTTCATGCTGTTGGCGTTGAGCCCCCCGTTCAAGTCATACTCCTCCGTCTTGCCGTTCGGTCGCACCACCACCACTTTGCCGCGGCTTGCCAGGTCGACCATTCGCACCACAACGACTTCCCCCTTGACTGCCTGCGCACGCACCGGTACCGAGGCCAATGCCACCAGGCATGCCCCCAACAAGAATACTTTTTTCATAACCGCGAAGCTAATGCCCATCCGCACCGCCTCCCGCATCGACGCCAACCAGCCGGCCATCGTGGCCGCGCTGCGCGGCATCGGGGCCTCCGTGCTGCACGTGCACCAGCTCAAGAACTGCTTTGACCTGCTGGTGGGCTACCGCGGCCGCACCTTCCTGCTGGAGATAAAGGACCCCTCGCAGCCGCCGAGCAAGCGCCAGCTCACGCCGGGCGAGGCCGAGTTCAAGGCGCAGTGGCGGGGCACTCCCTACCACGTGGTGCACACCGTCGACGAAGCGTTGGCCCTGCTGACGGCCGCCTAACAACCATTCCCCTTTCTACTGCCCATGCACGCCCCCAACCGCCTCGCTTCTGCCCCCGCGCCAACCCCTTCGCTGCAGCAACCCGCCCCGCGGATAGCGCTGCCGCCCTACGACCCCGACCAGCACATTCCCCCACCGCCGCCCATGCCCACGCTGAGCGTGACGCCCAAGGGCGTGCTGCACCTGCATGCCAGCCTGCGCCAGGCCCTGGCCCTGCGCAACGGCCAGCCTATCGACCTGATTCCCCCGGCGTGGAACAGCCTGTTCTGGCACCTGGACCTGCGCCCCGTGGCCCAGCGTCGGGTGGCGTGGTACGACAACACCCGGGTACGGGCCGAGGGCATCAAGCTCCCACCCGGCCTGGTCACCGAGTCCGTCACGCTCTACCTGCTGCCCGGTGAGCCCGCCCACCCCCACTACTACCCCTTACTCCCTGCCAATGCCCTCGCTGCCCCGTAACGCACCCGCCCGCCCCTGGCTGCCGAAGCCCGCGCCCA
>NZ_BAAGZM010000608.1:0-2526 GCF_054778495.1 Hymenobacter agri | reverse complement strand
GGCGCATGCCGGGCTGCCAGCCCTGCATCAGGCCCACCACGCGCAGGGCTTCGGCGTCGCACTCGGGCGAGAGCGACTGGGCCACTACGGGGCTGCTCACGCTGCCGTCTTCATTCACGGTGGCATTCACCAGCACCTGCCCGCTGATGTTCTTGGCTTTGGCGGCTTCGGGGTAGTTGATGTGCTCGAGGAAGAATAGGCCCATGGCTTGCTCGCCGCCGGGATACACGGGGGCGCGGTCGGGGCGGTTGGCGGCGGGGTTGCGCTGCACCTGCATCTGGCCAGGCTTGAGGACGATGGTTTGGCCGGTGGGGGCCGGGGCCGTTTGGGCGCGGGCGGTACCGGCGGCCAGCAGGGCGAGGGTAGCGAATAGAATTTTCATAAACAACGGAAATGCAAAGACGGGGCCGAACAACGCGGCCCGCCCATGGAGCGGCAGACGAACCTGGCCCCGAAATATTTCAACCCCGAACTAGGCGGGCTGGTTCGCGGGGGCCGGAGCCACATCGGCCGGGCGCGAAATGAGGAGCAGGCCGAGGTACACCAACAGGCCGTTCAGCAGCAGAATTTCGAAGCCGAACTTGTAGCCATTCAGCCACTCCACGGAGTGCGTCACGATGAGCAGGGTGAGGAGCACGGCGGCGGTGCAGGTGGGCAGCACCAGCCGGTCGCGCAGCTGGCGGTGGGTGAAGATGCCGAAGGCAAACAGGCCCAGCAGCGGCCCGTAGGTGAAGCCGGCGGCTTTGTACACGGCATCAATCAGGCTTTGCTCGTTGAGGGCGCGGAAGATGAGGATGATGACGATGAGCACCACCGACCAGCCCAGGTGCGTGAGCTGGCGCAGGCGGGTTTGCTGCGCCTCGGGGTACTGCTTAATGTCGAGGAAGTCGATGCAGAATGAGGTAGTAAGCGAGGTGAGGGCCGAGTCGGCCGAGGCGTAGGTGACGGCGATGATGCCCAGGATGAAGATGATGCCGGCCGCCAGCGAGAACTGCGTGGTGGCCAGGAAGGGGAATACTTTGTCAGTATCGAGCTTGCCTTTGAGGTTGAGGAGCTCGGGCAGTTGTTCCAGATGCAGGCCACGGGCGGCGGCGTACTGGTACATGAGCACGCCCAGGGTGAGGAACAGGATGTTGACGCACACGATGACGGGCGTGAACCAGAACAGATTCTTCTGGGCTTCGCCGAGGCTGCGGCAGCTGAGGTTTTTCTGCATCAGGTCCTGGTCGAGGCCGGTCATCACGATGGTGATGAACATGCCGGAGGCAAACTGCTTCCAAAAGAACTTGTCGTCGCGGAAATCGGCGAAATAGACTTGCGACATGGGGCTTTCCTTCACCGCGGTGACAAGCTTGGCGAAGGAATAATTCAGCGCATCCGACATGAAATAGATGCTGAGGGCCACGCAGCTGAGCATGGCCAGCGTCTGGAAAGTGTCGGTCCAGAGAATGGTTTTTAGGCCGCCCTTGAAGGTGTAGAGGTAGATGAACAGGATGCTGACCACAACGGTAGCGGCAAAGGGCACGCCCATCGAGTCGAACACGGCCAGCTGTAGCACGCCTGCCACCAGGTATAGGCGCAGGGCCGAGCCCAGCGAGCGCGAGATGAGGAAGAACAATGCCCCGGTTTTGTAGCTCCAGTAGCCAAAGCGCTGCTCCAGATAGGAGTAGATGCTCACCAGCCGCAGGCGGTAGTAGAGCGGCAGCAGCACCGTACCGATGACCACGTAGCCGGCCACGAAGCCCAGCGCCACGGCCAGGTAGCTCCAGCTTTTGCCGTACACGTTGCCCGGCACCGAGATGAAGGTGACGCCCGAGAGTGAGGTGCCAATCATGGCGAAGGCCACCATGTACCACGGCGCGTTGCGGTTGGCCACGAAGAAGCTTTCGCTGGTCGCGCCCCGCGAGGTGAGCAGGGCGATGATGATGAGGACGACGAAGTAGCCCGCAACCAGGCTCAGTACTAAGGTTGGCGACATGCGGTGTTAGCGGTTAGCTAGTAGCTATTGGCTGTTAGCTTTAATTCGCAACAGCGCAATATGAAGCTACAAAGCTAACAGGTAGCCGCCCGCGTAAGGGCGGCTTTTTCGCTGGGCCGCCGGCTGCGCCCAGCCTACGGCTACTGGCTGCTACTGCGCCCGCTGGCGAAACAACCGCTGCAACGACCACAGGGCGCGCTCGGGCAGCGAGGGCCGGCGCACCGAAAAGGTGATGACGCGGGAATCCATTTGCAGCAAGGCATCGTGTTGCAGCGCGCCGGTGCCTTGCGGCGGCAGCGGCCACTCCGCCATCGCAAAACCAACGCTGCTAAACTGAATGCGGGCGGCTTCGGGCAGGCCTTTGCTATCCGGCAGGGTTAATTCGTAGTGGCCCTGCATGTCAGTTGAAATGCCCACCTGCGTGCCGGCCAGCAGCACCGTGGCCCCGGGCAGCGGCTCGATTTTGCCCTTATCGGAAACGTACTGCACCGTGCCGGTGAGCGTGCGCCCGGCCGGGGCCTGGGCGGCGGCCGGGAGGTTGGCCAGCG
>NZ_BAAGZM010000607.1:0-2537 GCF_054778495.1 Hymenobacter agri | reverse complement strand
CACAACAAGCAGGCAAGCAGCGAAGTATTTCAACCATCGAATATAAAATAGATTTTGACATAGCCAGGCCCCTTGCCGACGAGTGCACGGCCCGGGCCGGCCAATGGCAGAAACCTGGGCCGCAACGGCCCCGCCAGCCGCCGGCCCAACGGCAACGCGGGTTCGTGCGTAAGCTGCAGTATTATCTTTTCACCCGCTATTTTTTATGCGCAAAGGCACTACCGTTAGCTGGAAGTACGGCACCGGCACAGCCACCGGCAAAATCGAATCGGTTCACAAAGAGCCCGTCACGCGCACCATCAAAGGGGCCGAGATTCACCGCAATGGCTCGGCCGACGACCCGGCGTTCGTGATTGTGCAGGACAACGGCAACCGCGTGCTCAAGCTCAAGAGCGAGGTAAAGCCCGTGGCCTAACCCGGGTTGTGGCCCGCCCTGGCCACCCGGCGGGCGTACCTTTGCCGGGCAGTTGCCGGCCCGGTGCCTCCCATTTTCCGGACTCGCCGGCGGGCTGTCTTTGCTCTTCTACCCGGCTATGTCAACTTCCTCCGAACCATTCTATAGCGTGCGCTACCAGCCCGCCCCGGCCCTGCTGCGCGGCACGGTGCTCCGCCCCCTCACTACCCTCGAATTCACCGAGGCCTGCGAAATGGTGTTGGCGGCGGCCATCACGCACCGCTGCCCCTACTGGCTGCTCGATGGGCGCGCCGATGTCGACGCCCGCCCGGCCGATGTCTATGAGTGGCTGAGCGACGAGTTTTTGCCGCGCGTGCACCGCACGCTGGGCCGGGTACCCTCGCTGGCTTTCATTGCCCGGCCCGAATTCTGGAACGCACTGCGCGCCCGCAACTACGCCCCGCCAATGGTGATTGCCGGTAACTTCCGGGCCGGCTGGTTCACCGAGGAATGTGCCGCCATGCAGTGGCTCTCAAACTACCGCACGGTGCTTCCCGCTCCCCTCGCCCCCTAACGCACAAGGCCCCGCCGGCAATTGCCAGCGGGGCCTTGTGCGTTGAGTTAAGAGTTAGAAAGGAGGAGCCAGTCCACCATTTTCAACTCTTAATTCTTCACTTTTAACTTCTAGCTCAACGCTAGCGGTTGTGGGCGTCGGGCTTAATGAATGCTTCTTCGTCCATCTCGGTGGGCACCACTACCACGCCTTTCTGTAGCATAGAGTTGGTTTTGCCATAGAGGAAGTACACGATGAAGCCCAGCAGCATCCAGCCCAGGGCTACCTGCAGCGTGAAGGTATCGAGGCCGATAATGAGCAGCGTGCACACCAGCGCGCCCATGATGGGCACCAGCGGGAAGCTCGGCGACGAGAGCGGCGCGCGGAAGGGCCGCGGCTGGTTGGGGTCCGACTTGCGCATAATCCACACGCCGATGCTTACCAGCACGAAGGCCAGCAGCGTGCCAAACGAGGTGAGGTCGCCGGCCAGCGAGCCGGGCACGAAGGCCGCGAACAGGCCCACGAACACCATCAGCATGAGGTTCGACTTGTAGGGAGTGTTGAAGCGGGGGTGCAGGTCGGAGAAGGCTTTGGGCATGAGGCCATCCTTGGCCATCGAGAAGAACACGCGGCTCTGGCCCATGAGCATTACCAGGATAACCGAGGTAAAGCCCAGCAGGATGCCCACCGTGACGGCCGTAGCCAGCCAGCCGTAGCCGGGCATGTGCGCCCGGATGGCGTAGGCCACCGAAGCCTCGCCGCCCAGAGCCGGGTCGGCAAACTCGCGCCAGTTGGCAACGCCCGTCAGCACGTGGCCGAACAGGATGTAGAGCACCGTGCAGATGGCCAGCGAGCCCAGAATACCAATGGGCATATCGCGCTTGGGGTTGCGGGCTTCCTGCGCCGCCGTGCTCACGGCATCGAAACCGATGAACGCGAAGAACACGATGCCCGCGCCGCCGATGATGCCGCCCAGGCCGTGCTTGAAGAAGCCTTCGTAGGTGCGCACCGTTTCGCCGGCCGCGTTTTTCACCACGGCATCGGCCGGAATGAGGTAGGGCGTGTGGTTGGCCGAGTTGATGAACTGCCAGCCCACGGCGATGAATACCACCACAATCAGGGTTTTCAGCACCACAATCACGGCGTTGAACAGGGCCGACTCCTGCGTGCCTTTCACCAGCAGCAGGCTCAGCATCACGATGATAAACAGCGCCGGCAGGTTAATCATGCCGTGCTGCTCCACCCCGTTGATGATGGCGTGCTCGAAGGGCGAGTGGCTGAGATTATACGGTATACTGGTGCCGAAGACCTCCAGCAGCTTGTTCAGGTATTCGCTCCAGGCAATGCTGACGGTGGCCGCGCCCAGGGCGTATTCCATAATCAGGGCCCAGCCAATTACCCAAGCCACAAACTCGCCCATGGTGGTGTAGGCGTAGGTATAGGCCGAGCCAGCAATCGGAATCATGGCCGCAAACTCGGCGTAGCACAGGCCGGCGAATACGCAGCCGAAGGCCGCCAGAATGAAAGCCAGCGTCACGCCCGGCCCGGAGGCCTGCGCGGCAGCGGCGGCGGTGCGCACAAACAGGCCCG